>ONQU01000051.1 GCA_900320035.1 uncultured Rhodospirillaceae bacterium
CCGATGATTGAAAAGTTGGCTGCCACCGGTGATGACAGTCGTTTTACGTTGCCACGACCACTGATTGGTTCCGGTGATTGTAATTTATCGTTTTCCGGCTTAAAAACAGCGGTACGTAAAATTATCGAATCATACACGACCGATGGTAATATTGAGCATGTGATTTTGCCAAAGCAAGATGTGGCAGATATTTGCGCTTGTTTTCAAATGACGGCAACCGATTGTTTGGTGCGCAAATTAGAACGCGCAATTAAATATTTTAAGCAAAATTATCCGAGCGGACAACACGTGGTGGTTTCCGGCGGTGTGGCCGCCAATAGTTATTTGCGCGGCAAGTTGCGTGATTTAGCGGAACGTTATGATTTGGAATTTGCAGCACCGCCGATACGTTTTTGCACCGATAATGGCGTAATGGTTGCATGGGCCGGTTTGGAGCGTTATCGGTTGGGGTTGGTTAATGAGCTTGATTTTAAGCCGCGGCCACGTTGGCCTTTAGATGAAAATGCACCTAAAGCGGCCGGTGCCGGCGGGGTGAAAGCGTAATGCGTTCAAAAGCTGAAATTTTAGAAATTATGCGCGTGTTTGCACGCGAAAATCCTAATCCGCAATGTGAGTTGAATTTTCATAACCTTTATACCTTGTTGGTGGCAGTGGTGCTCTCGGCACAAAGCACCGATAAAGGTGTGAACAAGGCAACGGCGGAATTGTTTAAAGTAGCTGACACACCACAGAAAATGTTGGCGTTAGGCGAAGAAAAGTTAAAGCAATATATTAAGACCATCGGGCTGTTTAATAACAAAGCAAAGAATATTATGGCGCTGAGTCGGCAGTTGGTTGATGATTTTGAAGGCGAAGTACCTACCGAGCGAGATGTTTTGACAACGCTTGCCGGCGTGGGGCGTAAGACCGCTAATGTGGTGATGAATGTGTGGTTTGGGGCACCGACACTAGCTGTTGATACACATGTGATGCGAATTGCGCACCGGCTTGATTTCAGCCAAGGTAAAACGCCGCTGGAAATAGAGAATGATTTGATGAAAGTGTTGCCGCCGGAATTGGTGAAAAACACCAATCATTGGTTGGTGCTGTTCGGACGCTATATTTGCAAAGCACAACGACCATTGTGTGAAAAATGCCCGATTGCCGGATATTGTTCTTGTCAAGATAAGAGAATTTAAGAAACACGATTTATCTTGTAATATTTTTATTACCTAAACGTAAGAAAATAATTGATATTAGGTAACCTCTGTGGTATAAAAAATATCAGAATGTAGCAATGGCTTTATTTTTTTAGGCGTTGGTACATTCTGTTTTTAGTTTAAACAAGCAATTTCAGGTTATGAAAGCGCTTGTTTTTTTGTTTATTAATCTCAAGAAAACCGTGCGACGTAGAGCGTGCGGTTTTCGCATTTTTAAATGAAAGGAGACAGCAATGTCTAATTTATATAAATTTAACCAAGACTCGACAATTGATGAATTTGGTGTTGATCACTCTAACTTTTCGGTACGCGATGAACTTGAATATAGCAAGATGCGATTACAGGAAAGAGAGCAACAATCACAAAAACCTTGGTATAGGCAAACGTATGATAAAGTCTACAACGAAGCCAATAAACTGAAAGATGAACCGTTATATGATAAATATAAACATTCAGTTGTGAGTTGTGTTGGGGCTCAAGATGGTTTATATGGATCTACTGTAACCGGTTTAATGGGAATTGGGAAAGAAATGCAGGACATTTATAGAAAATTCCCTCGGCAATGGTCTGGAAAGCAAGATTATGGCGGATATTCATCTATTTTGGAAGATTCAGCTAAAGATTTAGCTGCTGATGCCAGAGGTATATATGTGGGATATACAAACCAAACAGGGGATTGTTATGATATGATGAAATCATATTATAATCCTAAAAAATAATTCTAACCGCATACAACTTCGAAATAAGCAAGAGGGTAAAAAGTCTTGCTTATTTCTTTGTTTTTTGTATTATAATCATAAAACAATTTGAGAATAGTGTTAAAATGTTATGCAAAATTTATTAAAAAAAATATATAGAAAATATAACAAAGTTTTTAACTTTGCTTTTTTTATTGTAACCTGTTCAGTAAAATTTTTCTTTTGGTTAATTTTTGTTTGTTTGTTTTTATTGCAGACAATTATTATTCTTAATCTATGGCATGATATGCCGATTGAAACAGAAAACGCAGACAAAGCTATTGCCTTATATGTTTTTATGACGGTTGGTTTGCTAATAAGTGTATTGGCTAAAAAGAGATTTTTTGTTTATATTTTTGCTTTGGGTATGATTATATTGTTTTTATATTTGTCAACGTTACCCGATTTATCTTCTTATTTTGGCTATTTTGACGGCTTGGATTAAGCGGCTTTTTACTTTTTTGCTTGCAATTTATTCTGATTGATTTAGTATAACTCTGTCAGCCGGTGTTCCACCGATGGAGGTTCAAAACTCCCTGAACGCCAGTTCGGTAAAAAATAAAGGTCATCGCTCGCTTCGACGAAGTCGAACGCGTCAAGCGGCCTACGAATTAAAGAAAAAACAAAGCGGTAGATTCTTTGATTTTTGCTTTGCAAAAAAGTGATGACTTTAAAACCGCACTGATGTGCGGAGATTCTCGAACCTAACGGTTCAAGAATGACAAGGAAAAGAGCGTTCGAAATGACAATGTAGCCGCTGCACGGCGGCTCTCGGGATTGCTTCGTCACGTTCGTTCCTTGCAATGACGGTGGATGGGGAAATGTTTGTGATAACGGCGAAAAAGCATAAAAATATAAAAAAATCTTTGACATTTACTTTTAAAGAGTTTATACAAATCTCAAATTAGTTCCGTGGTGAAACGGTTATCACGTATCCTTGACATGGATGAGTCAGCAGTTCAACTCTGCTCGGGACTACCACTTGAAAAGCGAAAAAACAGTTCCGTGGTGAAACGGTTATCACATATCCTTCACATGGATGGGTCGGCAGTTCAACTCTGCCCGGGACTACCACTTCAAACTATTTAACTTCCTTGATTTCCTTGATGAGTGACGCAATTTTGTTGGATTGCGAATCGATTTTTGTGGCTAAGGCTGTATCATCTTGAGCAATATCTTCCGGTCTGACGCAGTACATGCCGTCCTTGATATCCTGCAATTCATCAGCCAAAGTTAAACCAACCAAAGCCAACATCATATTTTCATTAATCGAACGTGAACCGCCGGTTACCTGCTTAGCGCGTTCATCTAAAATTTTAGACAGCTTAACGATGTGTGCCTCTTGTCCGTCTTCACAAACAATGGCATATTCGCGCTTATCAATTGTTATTGTCACTTGCCCCATTTTCTTTTAACACCTTTTCTAATTTTGCCACCACATCATCAATATTTTCCGTTGTTTGCGTAATTGTTTGTTGCATTTGCGCCAACTTCTGAGTTAATTCGGCATTTTTTTGTTCAGCTTCTTCCAACTGTGCTTTTCTATTAGCCAATGCCGTATTTAAATTTTGCACTTCGGTTTGCAAACCACCGATTTTGTTGTTGCGTGCTTCAGCCAAATCTTCCAATTCCTTAATTTTGGCTTCACTCGCCGTATTATTTTGGGCGGCGCTCAAATCGGCATTTAATTTTGTTTTTTCGGTTTCTAAAGTTTGCACTTGCGCTTCCAAAACTGCGGTTTTAGCCTTTTCGGC
>ONQU01000064.1 GCA_900320035.1 uncultured Rhodospirillaceae bacterium
AATTGATTAAAAGGAGTTTTTTATGCCAGTTTGCCCCATTTGCCCGCGACAGTGTCATTTAAACGAAGGCCAAACCGGATTTTGCCGTGCGCGATCCTGCATAAACGGTGTTATTGTGCCAATCAATTACGGGCAAATTACTTCTATTGCCATGGATCCGATTGAAAAAAAGCCGCTTTATCATTTTTTTTCGGGAAGTCGAATTTTATCGGTTGGTAGTTTCGGCTGCAATTTGCGCTGTCCGTTCTGCCAAAATTATCAAATTTCGATGGCCGGAGCCAATGCCGTTGCACACCAGTATATTTCGCCGTTTGAGTTAGTCGAATTGGCGCTTAAATTTGCCCGAGAACCTTTGGGTAATTTAGGAGTGGCATTTACTTATAACGAACCGTTTATCAGTTATGAATATGTGCGCGATTGCGCTATTTTATTGCATCAACAAGGCTTAAAAACCGTGTTGGTGACCAATGGGCATATTAATCAAAAGCCGTTGCAGGAATTGTTGCCGCTAGTTGATGCGATGAATGTTGATTTAAAAGGTTTTACGCAGGATTATTACGATTATGTCGGCGGTAATTTGGCCAATGTTAAGCAAACTATTGCAACAGCTTACGATAAATGCCATATTGAGGTGACAACGCTGGTGGTACCGACTAAAAATGACAGTACGGCAGAAATGGCAGAAGAAGCGGCATGGTTGGCATCATTATCACCCGAAATTCCGCTGCATATCAGCCGTTATTTCCCACGCTATCAAAGCACGATTGCAATGACTTCCATTGAAAAAATGCAAGAATTGCGCGATGTGGCACAAAAATATTTGCATTATGTTCATCTCGGTAATTGCTAAAAAAAGAAGGTTAATACTTAGATGTATTAACCTTCTTTGCGGGCAAATGTTCACAATTTTTTCAACGCCAGAACTTCATTCGGATATAGCGTATAAACGTTATAAACGATTTTGTCGCCGGCTTTTAAGTCAATGTTGAGTTTGCTTTTTTTGATGAAAATCAAGTTGCCGGCAGTGGTTTCAATAAACCAAGTATCAATCGGCAAAAACGTAATCGTATAGCGGATTTTCATCGCAAACATGCTCTTGACCGTTGCCTCAATCGGATCCGAAGCGACCAGATATTGTCCGGCACCGGTATTGGAGTTTTGTTGCGCATCAGTGCCATTACCTAACTCGTAGCCGTTAATAGAGGATATTTCGCTCGGACAATAAGATAAAGTTTGAAAACTTATCCGATCACCCACATGCAAATCAGCATTAAACCGTGTGCGCATCATATAAAAATAGCGCTGGTTGTTTAATTCCATCACATAGGCCTTGAATGGATAGGGCAGCTCACGGCGCATCACGACGGAATAGAGCTTGGTAATGGTAGCTTGGTAGCTGTTGTTACCGGTAGTTGCATTGGTATCGCTCCAGAAAGCATCTTCTTTTTCAGATGAATAGTCATCTTTTTCACAGGCAGCCAACAACATTGTCATCGCTACCAAAAATAATAATACCTTTTTCATATTTGTAAAATTTTTATGTTAATAATTATTTGTCAAAGTTTAGTATATGGAATTTTTCAATAAAGTCCAGCAAAAAATTGTGTAAAGATGACGAATCTTAAAGCATAATTCAAATCTTTATAATATACTGCACCTAAGATAGATTTTATGATAGGAACAAGATAATGCAAATATTTGCTTTTTTTCTGGTGTTTTTTAGTTCAGTCAGCTGGCTCATTTATGCTGTGATGTTTGTGCGCTCAAAGCTGGTTGCTGAAGGTTTGTGGGAACAAAGTCCGGAGATAATGTTGACATCTCTGGCAGTGATATTTTTACCGCTTTTAACGATGTGGATGATTTTTGGTTATATCAACCAATATGTGACGAGCAAACAAATGAATCGCAAGCAGGCAGAGCTTTTGACGCAACTACAAAAAAATCAAGATTATACCGATTTGGTGGTGCGGGTTATGCTTGATGCCGAGCACGAAATTAAAGACGGTTTTGTTATCAATAAATTTGAAGTGCTGATTAACGATATGAATGAGGCTTTGAGCGAAATTATTAAACGTTGTAATATTGCTTCGTCAGCACAATTGGAGCAATTGTGGCAACGCGTGGGGCGCGGTGAGCGTTGGACACTCGGTAAGGCGGTGTTAGAGGCAAGCAAAAGTCAGAGCACGTTTAATGCATGGGTAAGTGAAAGAGTGGGACGCGATAAGGTTTTCAGAGGGGCTTTGCTGGAATTTTGCTCGCGTTATCAAAACTTGTTGCAACTTTTGGAAAAACACGATCGTGACCGTGTGTTTATTCGGATGATTGAAACCGGTGTTTTAGGAAAAGTTTATTCGATTATTGCGCCGCTTTCGGCCGGTGTAAGTAATTTTACGGCGCGCGATGATGAACGTTTACAAGACACATCGAGTGCTGAAGAAAATAATGATTATGCCTCAGTTCTAAAATTAGCCACAATGTCTGAGCCGACGGCACAAAATACAATTATGAATGTTGATAGAAGTGATGAAGATGATGAAATATTGGCACCGGAGAAACAAAAGACATCAATTTTCGAACGTTTTAAATTATTCGGTCGCAAGCGTGGTGTTGAAGAAACATCAATGGCTGAACAAGATCCTTTTTTTAAGGCATTACATAATAGTTTCCAAGGAGAACAGGAACAAAATGAGCCGAGTTTTGGCGGGGGCTTCGAGCAGGAATCTCCAGAGCCTCATTGGGGACCATCGCCGTCTTTTGCAACGTTGGATAAGCAGGAAAAACCATTGACGGCGGATAGAGATTTTATGCAGGGTTTTAGTGACCATATTTCGGCAGCGGTTGATAATGATATACAGCAAATGGCAACAACAGATACACAGCAAGCAATTTCGGCAAATGATTTCGCCGCAAGTTTGGCGGCGGTACGCAATGAAGCTTTGCAAACTGCCGAAAGTGCAAAACCAATTGAGGTTGCTATTGAGAAAAAGACATCTGCAGAACCAGATGATGAAAATTTAGTGTATCCGTTCGGTGGGTGGACCGATGAAAATAATTACGCTAAGTAGTGTCCTTCTATGTGTTTTCGGTTGTTGGCTAAATCTTGCTGAAGCTAAAATCAGCAACCGTATCGCCTTATATGGGCAATCTAAATACAGTAATAATTTTCAAGCATTTAACTATGTAAATCCAAACGCGCCACAGGGTGGTAAAATGGTGTTGCCCGCTTATGGCACATTCGACAATTTTAATCCATATATCTTCAAAGGTGTTGCGGCAAGTTTCGTACCGGCCTTAACCATGGAAACGCTCGGTTTTTCACCGGTTGATGATCCGTTTACGGTTTATCCTTTGTTGGCCGAAAAGTTCGATTTACCAACCGATAAATCATATGTCGGCTTTATCTTAAATTCAAAGGCACGCTTTGCTGATGGCTCGCCGGTTACCGCTGATGATGTGGTGTTTAGTTTTAATGCTATTATGGAAAAAGGTTCACCGGTGTATAAAATGTATTATGCCGATGTTGATAGAGTTGAAAAAATTAATGATCGTGAGGTGCGTTTTTATTTTAAAGAAGGTACGGAAAATAAAGAACTACCGATGATTTTAGCACAGTTCCATATTTTTTCGGCCAAAGATTGGGAAAATCGTGAATTTGATAAACCGACGCTGCAAGTTCCACTTGGTAGCGGTCCTTATGTGGTGGAAGATTTTCAAGTTAACAAATATGTCAGCTTCAAAAAAAATCCTAACTATTGGGGCAAAAATTTGCCAACTCGTCGCGGTTTTTATAACTTTGAGCAAATTCGCTACGATTACTATCAAGATACCACGGTAACTTTGCAGGCGCTGTTTGCCGGTAATATTGATGTGCGAGAGGAATATATTGCTAAAATTTGGATGACGGGATATGATAACGAATTGATTAAATCCGGAAAAATAAAAAAAGAAACGATTGAACATAATAATCCGGCAATTTTGCAGAACTTTGCTTTTAATATTCGTCGTGCTAAATTTCAAGATCGTCGCGTGCGTAAAGCGATTGATTTAGCGTTTAACTATGAGTGGGCTAATGAAAAATTGTTTTATGGGCAATATAAACGATTATATAGTTATTTTACCAACACCGGTATGGAGGCTACCGGCTTGCCGACCGGGCGAGAATTGGAAATTTTGCAAACCTATAAAGACCAATTGCCGGATGATGTTTTTACAGAGCCTTATCAGATAACGGTTAATGAAGAAATCAATAATCCGCGCGAAAATTTGAAAAAAGCAGTGTCCTTGCTAAAAGAAGCCGGTTATGACTTTGTTGACGGCAAGATGACCAATTTAGCCACTGGCGAACCACTTGAAATTGAAGTGTTAAGTAATTCTGCTAACGGAGCCACCTTTACCAAAGTAATGCTACCGTTTATTGAAAATCTGCGCAAAATCGGTATCAAAGCGGTGTTTCGTAATTTGGAGGTTAATATTTTCAAAAATCGCTTGGATAATTTTGACTTTGATATGGCAATTGTCTCGTATAGAGTGTCGCAACTACCGGGCAATGAGCAACGCGAATATTGGGGGAGTGAAGCCGCCGATATGAATGGTAGTAACAATGTTATCGGTATCAAAAATCCCGTGGTTGATGCTTTGATTAAGGGGTTAGTGGCGGCACAACAGAAAGAAGATTATGTGGCTTATGTTAAAGCTTTAGATAGAGTTCTGTTGCATGAAAATTATATGATTTTTCAGTGGTATTCGCCGGTGGAGCGGGTGGCTTATTGGGATAAATTTGGGCAGCCGCAAACCGATATTAAAACCGGTTTTGAACCGTTTACATGGTGGGCAAAGGAACAATAAATGCGCAACTATATTTTGAAAAGACTTTTACTTATTCCGTTTACGCTATGGGGTATTATCACAGTTAATTTTGCCATTATCCAATTAGCACCGGGTGGTCCGGTGGACTATGTTTTAGCGGGCTTGCGCGGAATGAATACCGATGCTAAATCGCAGCTGACATCAAGTGTTGAAGCAAATCAAAGTAATACTCAAAGTACTTCTTCCGGTCAGTCAAAATATGTCGGGGCGCAAGGTGTTCCGGAAGATTTAATTAAGGCTCTAGAACAACAATTTGGTTTTGATAAACCATGGTATGTGCGTTATGGTAAAATGCTTAAAGATTACATTTGCTTCGACTTCGGTAAAAGTTATTACCGCGACAAAACAATTTTGGAGTTGATAAAAGAACGCTTGCCGGTTTCAATATCTCTTGGGCTTTGGTCAACTTTGCTGATTTACCTAAT
>ONQU01000065.1 GCA_900320035.1 uncultured Rhodospirillaceae bacterium
AGGACCGGAGCGTAATGCCGGCAAAGAGTTTTATCACATCAAAGGGCGCGAAAGTTTTGCTTTGCCGTTTCAATCGGCATTGGCTTTTTATATGCAGAATTTGCGCGATGAAGCGCATCGTTTTGCCATTGGTACGCATCGCAAAAAGCGTGCAAAATCAATTTATAAATCACAAATTGATGATATTGAAGGTATTGGCGCCGGACGCAAAAGAGATTTGCTGAATTTCTTTGGCTCGGTGGAACAAATCAAAGCCGCATCTATTCAGGATTTAATGAAAGTCAACGGCATCAGTAAAAAAATAGCGGAAAAAATATATAATTACTTCCATAATTAAAAAAATGTGCCTATACTAACAAACAGAGTAACGTTATTTTTATTTTTGGAGACAGTGTCGTGTATAATTTACCGAATCTTTTGACGATTTCACGGATTGCCGTGATTCCTTTGATTTTTATATCTATCTACGTGCCGACATTTGCTTGGGCAATGTTTGCGGCAATTTTGTTTGTTATTGCTTCCATAACGGACTATTTGGACGGTTATTTAGCTCGTGCATGGAATGAAACATCGGTGTTTGGCCGTTTATTAGACCCAATTGCCGATAAACTGCTGGTGGCAACCGCTTTAGTGGTTATTTTAACCAAACCGGATATGTACAACTGGTCACTAACGGTTATTCCGGCTTTTGTAATCTTATGCCGCGAAATTTTGGTTTCCGGTTTGCGTGAGTTTTTACGTGAAGTTAATGTTGGGTTGCCGGTAACAAAATTGGCTAAGTGGAAAACAACATTCCAGATGGTTGCATTGGCGATGATGCTGTTTCGTGATTTGTGGATTGGCTGGAGTATTCTGGGTGAATTTTTGCTATGGGTAGCGGCTATTCTAACCTTTATCACCGGTTATCAATATTATCAACGTAGCCTAGAGTATGTACGTGCCGAAGAAGCTAAAAAGGTTGCAACCAAAACAATAACCGTGGCGGTTGAACCGGTAAAAGTTTCAGCTGTCAAGAAAACCGTATCTCCAAAAACAACCTCAAAGAAGGCTACGGCGGTTAAAAAAGCAACAGCTAAAAAAACAGCTAAAACGAAAGCTACGGTTAAAAAAACAACCGCTAAAAAAACTTCTTCAAAAAAAACAAAAACGGCTTAAAGTAAATGGCAGCAGGCATGGCTGATTGTGCACACATATTGGTTATAGACGACGACTTGCGGCTACGCAATTTATTGCAACGCTATTTGCAAGAGAACGGCTTTGCCGTGAGTGCCGCCTATGATGCCGCCAATGCGCGTTTTTTTATGGCTCAATATCAATTTGATTTATTGGTGGTTGATGTGATGATGCCCGGTGAAAGCGGTATTGAATTTTTACGTAAATTGCGTCAAGAAAGTAATGTTCCGGCGATTATTTTAACCGCAATGGGGGAAACGCAAGACCGTATTGATGGTTTAGAAGCCGGTGCCGATGACTATCTGCCCAAACCTTTTGAACCCAAAGAACTTGTTTTAAGAATCAATAATATTTTGCGGCGTGTACCGACAGAAAACAAAAATCAAATATTGCAGTTTGGCGATTATGTTTTTGATTTGACAACTAAAGAATGCCGGCAAAAAAACGGTTCTTTAGTCCATATAACACCGGTAGAACAAGGTATTTTGACGATTTTAGGGCAAAAATGCGGACAGGTTTTCAGCCGCGAAAAATTGGCAGAATTATTGGGTGCAGGTGACAATCCACGCTCAATTGATGTACAAATGACGCGTTTGCGTAAAAAAATCGAACAGGATTCAAAAAATCCGCGCTATTTACAAACCGTGCGCGGTAAAGGTTATATGTTAATATCAGAATAGGAGAATGTAAGATGCATATTAAATTTCCGCAGAAAATGGAACGTGCTTTGACCGCTTTTAAGCATAAATTTTTGCCGCGTTCGTTGTTTTTTAGAACAATGTTGCTGATTTTTATTCCGCTGATTGTGGTGCAAGTGGTTTCTATTTATGCTTTTTTTGAGGGTAGTTGGGGGCGTGTTGGTCATCGTTTGTCGGATAATTTAGTCTCTAATATGGCATTTGTGATGCAAATGCATGATGAAAGTTCTGATTTTGCTCACGTGCAACAAATGGCAGAGACATTATATGATATGCAAGTTCAATATTATGATAATGAAAACAAACATTCGGTTTGGCGCGAAAGCAAAAAAAAGCGTTCATTTGCAACATATTTTCTGGTGGAAGCTTTGAAAAATAAATTTCCTTTGGCTAATACGGCAATATTCGATCATAAAGGTGATTTAAATGTTTTGGTGGATACCGATCAAGGTTTATATGAATTTACAACGCCGCGTAAAAATATCTTTACCACCTCGGTTTTCGGATTTGTTATATGGATGATTGGCACATCATTGCTACTGTTTGTGGTGGCTGTGCTGTTTTTGCGGGTGCAAGTGCGCTCCATTGCGCAGTTAGCAACTGCAGCGGAAGATTTTGGTAAAGGTATCAATACCAAATTTAAGCCATACGGTTCAATTGAAGTGCGGCGTGCCGGTTTGGCTTTTACCAAGATGAAGGAGCGTATTGTCCGTCAAATTTCTGAGCGCACGCAAATGTTAGCCGGTGTTTCACATGATTTGCGTACCCCATTGACGCGTATGAAATTACAATTGGCAATGTTGCCGGAAAGTAAGGAAAATCAAGAGTTTGTGCAAGATATTAACGAAATGGAAAAAATGCTTGATGGTTATTTGGCGTTTGTGAGTGGTGAAGGTGGTGAAAAAGCTACTTTTGTGGATATGAATGAAATGGTAACCAGTATTATTAATAAATATCGCCGTAATTCTAACGCGATGATTCGCTATTCTACCAATTATGACGTTAGTGCCGTACAGGGACGTGAACAGGCATTGCGGCGTGCCGTAACCAATGTTATCGAAAATGCTTTTCATTATGGGCAAACGATTGCGGTTAAACTCAGCAGTGACGATAAACGTTTAGAATTAACCATTGATGATGATGGTCCGGGGATTCCGGCCGATAAGCGCGACGACGTATTTAAGGCGTTTTATCGTATCGAAGGCTCGCGCAACAAAGAAACCGGCGGTGTCGGCTTAGGCTTAGCCATTGCCAAAGATGTGATTGTATCACACGGCGGTTCAATTCAGTTGGAAGATAGTGATTTAGGAGGTTTGAGAGTTCTCATCAGCCTTCCCTTATAGAAGACTGAGTCGAATCATCAAATGGCATGGTCGCTACTCATGGTAGACTTAGACTAAAATTAAGCGTTTAAGGCATCAGCCTTGAATTGCAATTCTAGCCATTGGTTTTCCAGTTCTTCGAGTTTACTTTTATTAGTTGCCAACGTTGTGGTCAGTTCGTCGAATTTTTGCGGATCGTCGGTATAAAGATTCGGATTACCGAGTGCAATTTCTGTTGCCTTAATATTCTGTTCCAAAGCAGCAATTTCAACCGGTAGATTTTGCAACAGATATTGCTCTTTAAAAGAAAGTTTCTGTGTTTTATTTTTTTCACGCGGCTTATTTTCTACTTTGACCGGTGCTTTTTTCGGTTCGTTTTTTAGAGGTGCATTTTTGAGCTTTTCCAACAACTCACTATAAGATCCCACGTGCTCATAAACCGTACCATCACCCTTCATATATAAAAGTGAGGTAGCTACTTTATCCATAAAATCTCGGTCATGGCTGACGATAATAATGGTGCCTTCGTATTCATCAAGCACTTCCTGCAATAAATCCAGCGTATCCATATCCAAATCATTCGTCGGCTCATCAAGAACCAAAAAATTAGACGGCTTAGCCAAAGCCACCGCCAACATCAGCCGATTTTTTTCACCGCCGGAAAGGGTGGAAACCAAGGCTTGTGCTTGCTCCGGCTTAAACAGAAAATCCTTTAAATAAGCTACCACATGGCGAAAATGACCGCGCACCCAGATATGGTCGCCTTCATTACACAAAGTTTTCCATAACGTCTTTTTCGGATTCAAAGTGATGCGATTTTGGTCAAAATAGGCTTCTTCCAAATTTTTACCGATACGCACAAAACCGCTATCCGGCTCTAATTTTTTGGTCAGCAGTTTTAACAACGTTGTTTTACCCGAACCATTTGGTCCGACAATGCCGAGTTTGTTGCCTTTAATGACTTTAATGGAAAAGTCTTTAACAAGGGTGCGTTCGCCGAAACTTTTACAAAGATGCTTGGCTTCAATTACCAATTTAGAGCGTAAATCGGTGGTCTGTGCTTCCATTTCCACAGAGCCGGCGGCTTTAATCTGTTCACGCCGTTCTTGACGTAGTTGTTGCAAACGGCGTAATCGTCCCATATTGCGTTTACGACGTGCGGTAACACCTTTATGCAACCACTCGGTTTCTTCAGCAATTTTCTTATTTAGGGCTTTTTGCTCAATAATTTCCTGCTCTATAATTTGATCTTGCCAATTTTCAAAGTTATCAAAACCTTTGTTGTTGCGCCGTAAAATACCGCGATCGAGCCAAAAAGTGGTGTGCGATACGTGGTTCAAAAATGCACGATCGTGGCTGATAACCATAACGGCACCGCTGAATTTTTGAATGATTTCTTCAAGTTTTTCAATGGCGGCAATATCTAAATGGTTGGTTGGCTCATCCAGTAATAAAATATCCGGCTCGTTAATCAAAGCACGCGCCAAAGCAGCTTTGCGACGCTCGCCACCGGAAGAAAATTCGGGATTTTGATTAGCGTTAATTTCAAAATATTCGATCAGTTGGTCGGCACGATAGGTTTGCTGTTTTTCTTCCTTCGGCAGACCGGCTTCCACCACTTCGCGCAACGTTTGAAAACCGCAAAAATCAGGCTCTTGAGGCATATAACCGATTTTGATACCCGGTTGAATAAAAAACTCGCCGTCATCAGCTTCAAGTTGTCCGGAGATAACCTTGAGCAAGGTTGATTTACCGCAACCGTTGCGCCCAACCAAGCAAATTTTATCACCGCGGTTGATGTACAAATCAACTCCCGTAAATAGCGGATTGAGCCCGAAACTGAGCTGGGCATTTTTAATGGTGTATATTGGTGCTTCAACTGCCATAACTTTTACCTTTTGGCGTTTATTTAAACCAAAATAAGTCAAATGACAAGTTTTTTATTTAGCGTTCTTATGCAAATTTTTGCGCTTAAAATAAAATAATTAGAAAAAGTAATTTATTTGTTGAAATTTTGTCGAAAGCATGTTATCATAAAAATAATAAAGAGAATTGGAGCAATTTGATATGGTTTGCAAAATGATGTTTCGCACCAAAGACAACCGCATAGTCATTATGGATATGCCAGCCGATGGAACAATGTTACGCGCAAAAAGCATAGAGTATAAAAATTACTTTGCGCAACACAATTATAGCGATTCTTTGCGTGCTGATTATGCTTCCAATTTTGATGAAAAAAATTCTGAGTTTGTAAATGAGCAAGTACATGGTTTTTCTTATCAGAAGCAACCGGAAAAATATCATAATACAACAGATGACAGCACCATTCCTGTGGGAACGGCAATGTTGTTACCGGGCACATCTTATGCTGTTAGCGATGTCGATATACCGGCAGAAGTTAAAAATCTGGGTTACACCATTGAGCCTTACGATGTGGAATGGAAAATTAAGTTAGAAGGTGATGAATATAAATTATACAACAAAAAAGATAATACACCTTACAATCCAACACGGGCATCGGTTGATTCTGGTAAAAGATGTATTACCGTTTGGCGTCATCACTATGATATGGATAGTGACACTTTACGCTCGCTTTTATCACTGATTGATCGTTTTCAACGCTCCGGACAAACCGGACAGCAATTCGGTGCGACTTTGAGCGGTAAGGAAAAATCTCTTTTTAAGCTTTATGATGATGAAAAGACATGGAATGAAACGCTTAAATTAACCTTGCACCACGAGTTTAAACATATCAAGAATCAGATGTTTATTGATACTGTTTATTTAAATCGTGCGGATAAAAGGCTTTCGGTTAATGATACTTATCGCTTGGAGGTAGAAGATGAACGGAGCGCCAGTCTTTCCAGTTTAATCAATGAAATTAACGAATATTTAAAACGTGGTCAGTGGGATAATTTAGATTGTTTTAAGCATGAAGACAGCAAATGGTTGGTGGAAAGATTGCAAAATATGCCGGTTGATCAACGTAAAAATTTTTTACAAAAACCTGCTAATTATGTGAATGAGGCGGTAGTAAAGTGGTTGGAATATCATCAAGAAGATTATGATGCAAATCAATTCGGGGCGCATTATGAAGATGGTGAAAATCGTAGCGGTACTGTTATTGACCTTATCAATAAGACACCGATGAATTTGCCGGAAGATGAACAGGATTTAAGTGCAACGTATAAAAAGATTCGCAAACAACTCTATCATTTCGCCGTATATAACCCGGATACCGGTAAATTTGAGCAAAAGTATTTAGATAAATACATAGACGATTCGCTTGATGTTATTTCAGAAGATGCACGGACGAGTATTATTCCTGCCGCGCAAACGAGACTAAATGAACGTCAACAAGAATATGACCAGAAAATTAGCGCCGGAGCCGATGCTTCTTTAATTGAGCAGGCGCGCAAATTTATGAGACAAGGGGTAAGTTCGGCACAATGTGTGGCTCCGGAAAATCTATACATAGAGAGTCTTGATGCAGACTATATTGCACGACAAGGCATATCTTGCGAAAATGCCGGTTGGAGTAATCATCTGCAGTCATACTATCAACATCAGTCCAATTATACCGAAATTGCTAAAAATGACGAAGAATATGTATTTAAATTAGGCAATGATGTGGTACGCTATACCGATAAGAGCACGCTTGCGGTAAACCAAAATGCTCAATTTGCAACTTATATGCAGGTTTTGGCAGAACCAAGCAATAAAAATACCACTATCAATTTTATGCCAAATTTAAGCAACGAACAGGCTTTAATGCTATATGCGGCTTGCATTGCCTGTGGGCGTAAGATGAGAGGAAATGTACCAACCGATTTAAGCGGTCTTGATCGTTTGCAAGGTATTCCGCCACAAACCATGAATTTAATTAACCAACGTTTGAGAAGAACATCTACGGCCTCGACGCCGACACCAGTGGCTTCACGTTCAATATGTTCACTGCGTGGTGGGCGTAGCGGCCGCTGAAATTTATTAAAAATTAAGGAATTTTAAGTATTGTTGGCAAAAGAGAAAAGAGATGAATACTGATGATAACCATAAAAAATGTCCGGAATATTGTCCGTTTTTAATGGCGCAAGGGTCTTATTGCGAGCTATTTCGTAAGTCTTTACAACACACCATGGGACTGCCGCTTAGATGTGAGCAGTGTACCAATCCGGATCAACGTATGGAAATGTATAAATCGCTGGGATTATCGCTGGATAGTCGTGTTTCCATGTGGCAAAAAGCGATTGTCAAACATAATGAAATTGAGCTTTCGAAAAAACGTGCCGAGGAAGCGATTCGCAAGAAATTTGCGGCCTTTTTGGAAGACAAATTCGGTGCTCGTCCGCCGCTTGAGGGTAATACTTATCTGAATAATCTTATTATCAATTTATATATGGTTTTAGATGGCACGGAGCGCAGTATGATGCAGGCGGTATTGAATAGTAATCAAGGTCTTGCATTAGTGCAAGCTATTGACCGTGCCCCAAAAGATGAAAATTTGTTGCGTAATTTTCGTCATGAATTAGATGAACAATATATTATTTATCATCACACGCTTGAACGCGGTAATATTCAGAATATTCGGCAAAATTAAAAATTGCTCCAGTGGAGCAATTTTTCTCCTCCGGCCCGACCCAAGTGGGTCAGTCGTTCGACCTCTGTCGATACCAATAAAAA
>ONQU01000129.1 GCA_900320035.1 uncultured Rhodospirillaceae bacterium
GCAACAAAGGTTTGCCCTATATTTTATATTTGCTTCGCTGCGAGGTAAACCCTCTCAAAACAATTGTTGTAGCGCGCTTATAACATACTATTTTCCTTAATGCAAGCAAAAAAATGAAAAATTTTAAGAAAATTTAAACTTTTTTATTTGGTTGCCTCAAAATAAATGTTTGACAGCCAAATAAAATAATATTATGCTCCACGGCAATATTTTATTATTATTCCAACTTTAATTTTTATGTTATGCATTACAATTATTACAAAAAGGCCGGCTTACTGGTCTTAGAAAAAGAAGGTAAAAAAAGTTTGTATCGCTTTGAAGCGAGTACAAACAAAGCTGAACCGGTGACTAGTTTGAGCAATCAGTCGCGGTTGGACGTTTATCCTGATGACAATTTAATTATTGCCGATCAAGAAATCTTGACCTTAAACCTCAAGCCTATTCACGGCTGTGAAAGCTATTATGATGTTAAGCCGATTTCCATGACGGAAGGATACATTTTAATCAAAATCAGCACCCAGCAGCTGTGTTTTTTGCTTTTCTGGTCTAAAAAGAAGGTCACCCAAATCATCAACAACAGCATTGATGTGCGCTATAACAGTCAATACGTAGCCGTTAAAACCGTTGATGAACATGATGTTACTTTGCCGACATGGCAAATTTACACGGCCAGTGGTTCTTTGTTGGAATTTTCGGCAGACGACCAAATTCATGCTGATGATATACGGCTTAAAGGACATTTTCTCATAACCGATGGCTTGGCTGACCATAGTTTATATTGGTTACCCAATCGTAAGCCACTCATCAAAAAGCAGCAATACATCGTTGCGTCTGAAAAATTTGCTTTATGCAGTGATATATCCGGTCTTGTGCAACTTTATCATCGCGGCAAATGGAAAAAATTTCGTGGCGCACAAAATTTTGGCTTAGTTGCCGAAAATTTAAAAATATTTTTCTTACAAAAAAATGGAAAATATTATCTTTACAACGATGATGGTTCCCCCTTGTTGCAAGCACTTTATCCGCACGGCTTCGATGAAGTATGCTACAATGATAAAGATGCAACTTTACTGTTAATAAAAAATGGCAAAGTCAACTTCTATGTGTGATAAAACGCTGATTGAATCAGCGTTTTTTTTATTGTTATTACTTTTTGCCGAAATATTATCTAATTATTTACCAATTTCCATTATACTCCGCCTCTAGCGGCAATAGAAATGGAATGATTGATTATGAGCCAACGGCTGAAATATATATCGCGTATTAAGGACGAATTTGATACCGTTATTTGTGGTTTGAACGGTGTCATTACTTGCGGTTTGACAATTAATCATAATAATTTGGATGCACTTATTAAAATTTATCAGAGCGGCAAAAAAATTATGTTGGCGGCCAATTGTGGTTGGCGGGTCGCTGATTTGTTTTATTTTTTGAAAAATTCCGGCGTGCCGATGAATATTTTTTATACTATGATCACCGCCGGTGAAATTGCCCATTTCTATTTAAAAAATAAACCGTTGACGGGAAACCGCTATTACAGTTTGCCCGCGCAAATACCTCACGCTTTAAGCAGTTTGAATTACACGCAAGTAAAAGACATTAGTGATGCCGATTTCATTGTGACCGCAACAGATGCCGAAGGTTTGGATGTTGATGCCTGTCAAACCATCCTTAGACAAGCCTTGCCGCATCGTTTGCCTTTGCTCTGCATCGGTAATAATACAACATTTATTGCACCTAACGGTTTAAAAAATGGTGCCGGTGCCGTAGCCGAGCAATATGCAATGATGGGAGGTACGATTATACCTTTCGGCAAACCGGATATTCACGTAGCTAAATATTTATGTGAAGGAATTTCTCATTTCAAAAAATCGCGCTGCTTGGTTATTGGTGATACCATGGCAACCGATATGCGTTTGGGAAATTCTTTTCAAGCCAAAACACTTTTAGTCACCACGGGCTGCCATCTGCTCCGTCAACCCACACCCGAACAGATCAATCGGCTTTCGGCGGAATATGGCCTGAACATAGACTATTATACGGAGCAGTTGCAATGGTAAAAAATCAGCTCAAGACATTAATGCTTTGGGTGATTGCTGTCGTTGTACTTATGTACATGGCGCAATGTCATATTTTTAAAACTGTATGGTCCGAAAATGAGTTGATCATTGCACGTCAAAACCGACACCTTCAAGAAAAATTAAATGCGGCCGAAATAGATAAGTTTATACGATTATGGCCACAATATAAAGAACTTAAATTAAAGGCTTTGCCAAATAAATCGCTTTCCATAACCGAAAAACAAACCCCGGATTGGAAAACCAAAATTTGGTTTGTGTATCATCAACAAGATGTTGAAAGATTTTTTTACGTTCGGCAACGTTTAGAAGAATTATTACGAAAAATCGCCATAAAACGCAACGCTTCTGCTGTAATTAAACAAATGCAGGAAAATCAAAATGAGTTGGCACGTGATATGGTTGAACAACATGAGCGCAGAATTGCCTCTTTGCATCTCAATGAGCAGGAAGTTGCTCTCATTATTGAGCGTGAAGAAGATCTTAAGCAATTATTCAGATTGTATCCGTAATCGCCGCCATTGAAGCAGTTATTACAGGTAAAAGGTTTATTAAAGCCCTATTTTTATTTTATTATTAATAAAATGCTAACTTTATAATTTTATCTTTGTAGTAATTGATGGAATGGGAAAATAGATGAAAACAAAAGAAATACTAAATACCGTCATTAACGCTGACAGTATTGACATTATGAATGAAATGGAAGCAGATTCGGTAGATTTAATTTTTGCCGATCCGCC
>ONQU01000066.1 GCA_900320035.1 uncultured Rhodospirillaceae bacterium
GCGGTAATTTCTGAAATTTCCGCCTTTGCCGGCAAAGCCAACGCAAACAAACCCAAATTAAGCAATGCACACTTTTTCAGCACACTGCGATATTGATTTGTTAATAGTCCCAATGCAGATTTACTATATTTCAACATATTGTTATTCCTTTTCTTATGATTGTTACGCAACTCATATATGACCGAATTGTGGCTTTTAAAGTGTTCCAAATGCAAAAAGCGCGGTTTATTATCAAAATCAATGTGGCATATTTTCTTATTTGGTTAGCGCCAAAGTCTTATTTTATTTATGCAAAACATCATTATCTATAGTGTGTTCTTACAATTTTATAAGGAGAAATTTTATGACAGAACATACGACATCTCAACAATCTGCCGCAGCGGCAGAACACACACCTCACGCTTGCCAGCATAAATCCGAAGATTCTGCTTTATGGCGTGAAACCAAAGAATCCGGGCATCGTGCTGCCGAAAAAAACGGTAGTATGTGGGAATCTACTAAAGATGTAACCTCTGATGTTTGGGAAAAAACTAAAGAAGTCGGGAGCGATGCTTGGAATGCCACCAAAAATTTTGCCGGCCATGTCGGTAATGCTCTTACCGGCCATGATGATGACGATGATGAAGAAATTGAAGCATATTACACCGAAACTGATTATTTAGATGATGAAGAAAACGAACATCTGAATAAAACTAATAAACGCATCAATGATGAGTATGAAAATATACATCATGCGAGCGAAAATCGTCATTAATTTCATTGCATATACCTTGTTTAATGCCACAGTAAAACATTACATTACTGTGGTTTTATTATTTATTTTTGAAGCATCATGATTACTTTTTATGGCCGCCATAACCTTGACCAATGGTGCGACCAATGGCGGTTATTTTCATACCAATACAAGTGCGACAATGTAGCGGTGTATCATCAACGCAAGCCTTGTTCGGATACAATTCATAAAGTCGGCGATACTCACCTTCGGTAACATTTGGCATAACCACATTAGCCCCCCCTTGCAAGGCCATAATTCGCCCTCTCGGGTGCAGACTTTCCATGGCTGTTGTGGCCGGAATATTGATATCGGGCAACATTAAACGCATCATAGCCATGGTGCGCAACGCTAAGTGCAAATTGTTGCCATTAGCATTTTTTAATGGTGTTTGCGGGTGAGGAATAAATGGACCGATTCCGGCCATATCTACCTCAATCTTTTGCAAATAGAGCAAATCATCAGCTATTGAGTCAAGAGTCTGATTCGGCAATCCCACCATAATACCGGAACCAAGTTCATAACCGATTTCTTTCAGCATCAATAAACATTCATGTCGACGTTGCCAGTTCATACCGGGATCAAGTTGGTGATATAAATTTTGGTCGGTGGTTTCAATGCGTATTAAATAGCGATCAGCACCGGCCTCATAAAATGCTTTATAATCAGTATAATCTCGTTCACCGATACTCAATGTCAATGCAACATCGTTTTTTTTGATTTGTTCAATAATCCGGCACATTCGAGCTTGCGTATAATACATATCTTCGCCGGATTGCAAAACCAAGGTTTTAAACCCCATATTAACGGCATTTTGTGCTGTTTGCAAAAGTTCATCTTCTTCCATGTGATATCGCGGCAAAATCTTGTTATCGCGCTGTAAACCGCAATATTGGCAATTATTTCGGCAGATATTGGAAAACTCTATCAAACCACGCAAATGAACTTCATCACCCACATACTGATGACGAACTGCATCTGCTTGTTTTAATAGCGAGGTTTCGTTTTTTTCATCGCTCAATAAACAAATAATTTCTTCTTTGGTATATTCTTTAATCATAGGGCAAAAATAGCATCTCTGATTTTTTTTGCAACAAAAAACCGCCAATAATGGCGGTTAATGGAACTGGCGCGCTCCGGGCGATTCGAACGCCCGACCCACAGCTTAGAAGGCTGTTGCTCTATCCTGCTGAGCTAGGAGCGCAACAAACATTATGTTCAATGGCACAATTTTGCTTAATTGTCAATCAAATTTTTGCTATTTTTTCGGCGCCACCGGAAAAACTTGAACACCTTTATATTGCTGCATATCCGTACTGCTTGCTTGTGTTGCTTGTTTTTTATCATATTGCGCCGACGGATGATTATATTTTATCATCGTATTAACATTTGGTGCTTTACTGTCCGTAGCGGTCATTTGCCCTTTTTGAAATTGCGGCAAAGCAGTTTGTCCGTTGCCACCAAAATCTTTCGGATTCAGCGTTATTTCTTCCGGCAAACGTAAAAGCATATAACCGGAAGCACCACCGTAAGCCGGTCCGGAAACACCAATAGAATAGAAACCACCAATATAACCAAAGTCTATATCGATATAATCTATGGCAAACAAGGTCTTAATTGTGCTAATACCAATTGTCGTCATCTTACAATCGTAGCCGTTGTCTTCTAATAGAACATTATTTACGTTTTTAGCAAAAACAACCGTTTTACTCGGGCGACAAACCGGCGTTTGCCCATTATCGGTTACCCCCCAGTTCAGCATTAAGTTAAACGCCATGGTATTTTGGTCATTGAGCGAAACATCGGCAATTTTAACGTCGTCAATATATACATGCCCCGGCGTTACACCAATGGTTACCGGTATCGAAACATATTCCTCAATGCAAGCATGGGTATTAGCATCTGCCGCACAAACCAAAGCTTTTTGGCGTGCATTACTGTCAAACATATGTAACAGCGTGTTATAAATAAACTCTTTCGACATCGAAAGTTTTGCCGGCGCGCATTGTTTAGAACGACACACCACAATTGATGACGGCATTTTAAGACGCGGTTGATTATCCACTGTCATACCGGCCGGCATCGTCGTCGGTTGGTAATATTGTCCCTCCGCCATATTATTATCTTGCGGAACCGACGGATAATCGTTCTGGGTATAATAGCAGCCTGATAATATCAGAGAAACTGCCGATAATAAGCCTAATTTTCTAAACATCGCGATACCTTTCGCTAAAATTGGTTATACTTCTTTATATTGCACTTTAACAATATTGTATGAATGAAAAGTAAAGATTGCTAAAAAAAATATTTTGCGTATGATACCAATTATGAAAAAATTGCTTTTAATATTTTTATTGTTTTCGGATGCTGCACTGGCGGAAGTTAAAGTGATTGACGGCGATTCGCTGGAAATTAACGGTGTACGTACGCGGCTTGACGGTATTGATGCACCGGAATTTTTCCAAACATGTTCAACCGCCGATGGGCAAGATTATGCTTGCGGACAGGAGGCAAAAATGCATCTCCAAGATTTAATCAGCAAAAATACGGTAGAATGCCACTGTTTGCCAGATTTAGATAAATATAAGCGCCAAATTTGCGAATGTTTTGTAGAAGATGTTTCTCTTAATAAGGCAATGGTTCGAGATGGATTTGCACAAGTTTATCGCGACGAAAAATATGACGAAGATGAGGAAATTGCCGCCGCAGAGCATCGTGGTATTTGGCAAGGAAAACACATGCGGCCGGCTTTATATCGGATTCTCAATCGAAGTAAACGATAGTTTTCCCCTTAGTCCCGCCTGTGCTTTTCACATTCAAGAAGGATGACCTTTTATAAACAGCCTCTTTAATATCAAATTATTTTTGGCGTTTTTTAAAATTCTCCAGCCAATGAATATCATACTGTCCGTCTAAATATTCCGGCTGGGTTATAATCTCCTGATGCAACGGAATAGTTGTATCAACCCCCATAATCACAAATTCTTCCAACGCCCGACGAAGCCGCATCAAGGCCGCATTACGCGTTGCCGCATGCACAATTAATTTAGCAATCATGCTGTCATAAAAGGGGGGAATTGTGTAGCCGGAATATATTTCCGAATCGACGCGCACGCCTAAACCACCCGGTGCGTGCCATTCTTCAATTTTTCCCGGACAAGGAATGAAAGTTTGCGGATCTTCAGCATTAATTCGACATTCAATAGCATGACCGTTAAATTTAATATCATCTTGAGTATAACCTAGACGAGCACCGGCGGCAATACGAATTTGTTCTTTAACAATATCAATACCGGTCACAGCTTCAGTTACCGGATGCTCCACCTGCAAACGCGTATTCATTTCCATGAAATAGAACTTGCCGTCTTCATATAAAAATTCGAGCGTTCCGGCATTGCAATAACCAATTTTTGCGACCGCTTTACGCACAATTTCACCAATTTCATGGCGTTGCTCTGCATTTAATGCCGGTGACGGACATTCTTCAATAACTTTTTGATTGTTGCGCTGAATTGAACAGTCACGTTCGCCAAGATGAACAACATTACCATACTTATCAGCCAAAATCTGCATTTCAATATGGCGTGGGTGCTGTAAAAACTTTTCCATATAAACAACATCACTCGGAAAGGAAGCTTTTGCCTCAGCTCGAGCCATTGTATATGCTTCTTCGATATCATGGTCACCAAAGGCAATTTTCATACCTTTACCACCGCCACCGTCTTTAGCTTTAATGATAACCGGATAACCGATTTTTTCAGCCCATTTTTTGGCATCTTCTAACGTCTCCAATGCCGGAGAACCTTCAGTAATCGGCAACCCTGCTTCTTTGGCGGCTTTACGCGCTGTAATTTTATCGCCCATTAAGCGCATTTGTTCCACCGTTGGGCCAATAAAACTAATACCGTGCCTTTCAACCATTTCGGCAAAATCAGCATTTTCCGAAAGAAAACCATAGCCTGGGTGAATAGCATCGGCACCGGTTATAATGGCTGCTGAAATAATTGCCGGCTTATTCAAATACGATTCGGTCGAACGCGCCGGACCAATACAAACCGCTTCATCAGCCAAGCGCACATGCATAGCATTGGCATCTGCTTCGGAATGTACAGCCACCGTACGTATCCCCATTTCGCGACATGCACGGTGAATACGCAAAGCTACTTCGCCACGATTTGCAATTAAAATTTTTTCAAACATATTTTTTCCTTGAATTATTCAATAATCACCAATGGTTCACCATATTCAACCGGATCACCGGCGGCTACCAGAATTTTTGTTACCTTACCGCTCTTGTGCGCCTTCACCGGATTAAAGGTTTTCATGGCTTCAATGAGGCAAACGGTATCGCCTTCGGTGACCATATCACCAACCTTGACATAAGCCGGTGAATTCGGATTGCTGGACAGATAAACCACCCCAACCATTGGCGATTTAACAGCATCCGGACTATTACTGTAATCTTCTATTTTAGGTTCATCGGTAATTTCTTCGATTGTCGGCTGAACTTGAGGCGATGCCATTGGTGCGGCAACAGGTGCATAAGTCGGCGCAAAACCACTATCGCGTGTTAAGGATATTTTATAAGTTTCATCTTCATAATTAAGGCCGGTCAGTTGATTTTTATCTAATATTTCTGCCAACTTGCTGATGATTTTTATATCAATAGAATTTGCCATTTTCAACACTTTCCTTTTCTCTTATTTGACATGAAATCATCTATAAACCGTTTTTGCAAAAAAACAACAAAAATATGCAATTTTACCCCATTTTTATGCAAAAAA
>ONQU01000102.1 GCA_900320035.1 uncultured Rhodospirillaceae bacterium
ATCATTAATTCATCAGCGTTGTGAAAATAACATATTTTAACGTATCGTCAAGTTAAAATGTGAAAACCGAATGCGAAATTTAATGCTTTATGGTACAAATTTTGTTTTTCTAGTAGCCATAACCTTCATCTTTTGAATAGCTATAGCTTTTTTGTTTACCGGTTGATTTAGTGTATTCTTCCCAACGTTTATCATTATCAACTGATTTTGAATACTCTTTTTCCATTTGGCGGAAGCGGTCATCATCACGGTGGTCTTGGCTACCATCATCCGGATATTCACCGGTCTCCATAAATTTGATATGTTTTTTCCAATCTTCTTTGGTGGAATTTTCATTTGGTATGAAGCCATGTTCTTGAAAATGTTCGTTATCCAATTCGGTTTTGGCTGATTTGGCTAACAATTTATCGGTTTTGCTGAAACGTTCATCATTTAAGATAACGCCAAAAAATTGACTGCCATTCGAGGTTGCCGATAAGCGATTTTCATCACAAGTAGCAAATGCCCGAACTTGGCGTATGCAATCAGGGGCTAAAGAAGGATATTTGAGCGCAATTTTTTCCATAGATTCATACCAATCACTTGGTATTGAGGCTTTTCCGCTAAGCATCATATTGTTTCCTTGCATACCTTTTTGTAAAAAAGTCTTGTTCAAATCCAAAAACGCTTTAGCGGTTTTTTCATCACCCATCAAGGCTAAGCCTGACATATCACTGAGGTGATAGGCTGCGCGATTTTTAAGAAAATCTTTGCTACACAAGTTTAGGGTATCATTGGCATTAGAAAGAGAATTTGTTAAATTGATTGGTTTTTCTTCGTCACTCCAAGTCTTATCATCGCAAACGGCTGCCAGCGCATAGCATTCAAAAACTTTTTCAGCAATTTCACGTTTACGCTGATTGGCACTGATTAAATCACAAGCTTCGGTTAATTTATTAGTTGTACGCAAGGCGCCTTCAATGTATTGAAAATCGTGAAATTCATTTTCACGAGAGCCGTAATATAAGGTATCACATAAGTTTTTAGCCAATTGCATTTCTTTATTCAAACTTGGTAAATCATCTTTACCAAACAGCGGACTTCCCACATATCCCATAATCTTTTGCAAATCTTCTTTTAATGCATCGTCCACCGATTTTCTCCTTATTGTTAGCTTGTTACTTCTGCCTTTATGTCTACATTATAGACAATTTGTTGAATATAGTCAACACATTTTTTTAAAAAAAACTTTATAGTTAAAACGTTAAGGCAGGCAAAAGGATTTATAATTGTGACGAACAGACTCGAAAATATCGGGCTGAATATCAAAAAATATCGCAAACAGATGAAACTTTCGCAAGTTGATTTAGCGATAGAGATTGGTATTGACCGTTCTTATTTATCGGAAATTGAAAATGGTCGCGTTAATCCGACAATTAACGTTCTGTATGCCATTGCCGATTCTTTAAAAATATCAATTGTTAAGCTGTTTGAATAGTTATTTTACCGATAATATTTTGCATTTAAAAAAGCCTGTTCAAAAACAGGCTTAAAACGACTAATAGAAATCTAAAGAGACTACTTACTTGATGTATTCATGGCCATTGGCTGATTAGAATTTGCCGGAACAAGTTGAATTTCCTCAGCTTCTAAAGATACCGGCTGACCGGTTTCATTATCCACTGTGGCGGCAATCCAAACAATAGCATTCGGCGCAATCGCACCACTCAATAAGTCGTCATCAATTTCCACATTGATTTTACCGCTGTCATCTTGGAAAACATACATTTCGTTGCCTAAATTTTGTACTAAATAACCTTGAATATAAACTGTTGTATCGTCGGCCATATTTTTAACATCAGAAACTTTGCTGATATTGGCATTTTTGGCATTATGATTGTCAGCATTGGCATTAAAACTGAAAAGCGTGGCGCAAACAACGGCTAAACCGGTTAAAAAAATTGATTTCATTTTTATTCTCCTCATTTGTTAACATTAAACCACGTCTTATATATCTATAGATTTTTCGGTTTCAAGCTGATATGTTGGAAATAGCAATAAAAGTGATGAAAAATATAAAAAAAATATTCTTTTTTCTGGGTTATGAATTATTATAATAAATAGCTGAAAGAGATGTATAAGAAAGAAAAATAAAAATGAATAATGATATTGAAGCGTTAATTCAAAAAGTTAAAACGGCACAGGAAAAATTTGCCACCTATTCGCAAGAAGAGGTAGATGAGATTTTTCGTCGTGTGGCAATGAAAGCAAGTTCTTTACGCATTGAGCTGGCAAAAATGGCGGTGGGCGAAACCGGAATGGGAATTGTTGAAGATAAAGTTATCAAAAATCATTTTGCCGCTGAATATATATATAACAAATATAAAAATACCAGAACTTGCGGTATCATTGAGGATGATAAAGAAAACGGCTTTATACAGTTTGCCGAGCCGATTGGTGTTATTGCCGGTATCATTCCAACCACAAACCCGACTTCTACGGTTATTTTTAAGACTTTGTTAGCGCTCAAAACACGCAATGGCATTATTTTTTCTGCCCATCCGCGGGCTAAAAATTGCACCAATCAAACGGCACGGATTTTGCTGGAAGAAGCAGTGAAAGCCGGCGCACCGGAGAATATTATTGCTTGGATTGATGAACCATCATTGCAACAGACGCAAAATCTAATGCAAAAAGCTGATTTAATTTTAGCGACCGGTGGAGGCTCAATGGTTCAGGCGGCATATTCATCAGGTACACCGGCAATAGGTGTCGGTGCCGGCAATACACCGGCGGTAATTGATGAGACAGCGGATGTTACAACGGCAGTCAATTCAATTTTACTGTCAAAAACTTTTGATAATGGTATGATTTGTGCTTCGGAACAATCGGTAATTGTGGTCGATGCCGTCTATGAGGCAGTTAAGGCGGAATTTTTAAAGCGCGGCGCTTATATCTTAAATGCTGAAGAAAAAGCAAAACTGGCGGCGACAATTGTGCAAGATGGTAAGCTTAATTCCGCAATTGTCGGACAATCAGCACATGAAATTGCGCAAATGGCCGATATTAAGGTTAATGAAAATACTAAAATTTTAATTGCCGAAGTTGAAGAAGTTGGCGAAAATGAGCCGTTTTCTTATGAAAAATTATCACCTTGCTTGGCAATGTATCGTGTTAAAAATTTTGACATAGCCATGGAAATAGCTAAGAAATTAGTGCTTTTTGCCGGTGCCGGGCACACTTCTGTTCTTTATACCAATCCGCAGAATGACGCGCGGATTGAGTGCTATGGTGATGTTATGCCGACCGGTCGAGTGATGATAAATTGTCCGTCATCTCAGGGGGCAATCGGGGATATTTATAATTTTAGATTAGAACCGTCGTTAACGCTCGGGTGTGGTACTTGGGGCGGTAATTCGGTTAGTGAAAATGTGGGAGTAAAACATCTGATGAACATTAAATCTGTGGCAAAACGTGAAGAAAATATGTTGTGGTTTAAAGTTCCGCCGAAAATTTATTTTAAACCGGGGTGCTTGAGCTTTGCTTTAGAGGAATTAAAAGGTAAAAAGAAGGCATTTATTGTA
>ONQU01000055.1 GCA_900320035.1 uncultured Rhodospirillaceae bacterium
ATGAGTTTGCTTATCCTAAAGACGGTTTTCGCCGTATGTTTAAAAGCTGGCCGTGGTTTGTCGGAATCGCTATCATCGCTTACTTCTTCTGCGATGCCTATATGCCGTGGCTGTTCGAAGTACAGTAAATGATCTGATTTAAAAAAACACCGCTTGAAGTTAATAGCCTCAAGCGGTGTTTTTCATAGTTTCATTCTGTTGTCCGTTCAGCCTGAATTTCATCAATCAGGGTATTCATCTCTTTTTGCTGTCGGCGTAGCAGTTCTTCATAGTTCAAACGTTCTCGTTGCACGCTACGGTAACAATAGCCCAACCCACCCAGACAATTTAATGTTAGGATGCCGATAATCAGCATAAACCAACGATCTGCCGTATTTAACTTCGGGTCAGTCAGAAAAACCAACCCGATGCAACATAAGCAAATAATGGAACATGCCAACATCGCATAAAACTGATTTTTCAGTTTTCTTTCCGAACGCAGGAGATAATTTCTAAAATCCTGGTCGGTAAAATAAGCCGTTTTTTCCATAATGATAAAAATTTATAAATTATACAATTTCTGCGTTAGATTATAGCAGCAAAACATATA
Organism: uncultured Rhodospirillaceae bacterium; assembly: GCA_900320035.1. GTDB lineage: Bacteria > Pseudomonadota > Alphaproteobacteria > RF32 > CAG-239 > RUG410. The sequence continues at coordinate 590 of ONQU01000055.1, forward strand.
AAGTCAACTTATTTCTACACATCATAATCGCCACCGCAAAACGGCGGCGATTATGAGAAGAGTCGCTACTAAACATGAATAATGCCACGGGCTAAAGCATAGAGCGCAAACAAGGCCGCTAAAGCCAAAAGCAAAGCAATAATACTTTCACCATTTGTAAATGCCGGTTGTTCGGGTTGACGTTGTTTTTTCGCCCATACAAAAAACGGAATTCCGATGGCCACGAAAATTAGCGCCATCAATAAATAATTCAAACCGGCGGCATAAATCAGCCACAATGAGTATAAAACGCCCATAATGCCTGAAAATAATGCTTCCGAACGGCGTACATAGATATTAGCCGGATACTCGCCGTCTTCGCAAATTTTCCACAAATAAGCACAACACGATAAATATGCCGGTAAAACCATAACACCGGTAATGCTGAGCATTGTATTCCACGCATTGTCGGAAAAATAGACCACCAACATAAAAATTTGCATTAAAGCACTGGTAATCCAGAGCGAAACCGATGGTGCGGCATATTCATTTTCGCGAGCAAATTCTTTCGGAAATGTGCCGTTTACTGCCGCTGCTTCCGGTATTTGTGCCGTAATCATCGTCCAGGCCAGCCAGCTGGTCAAAACTGAAATCAACAAACCGATATTCATAAACCAAGCCCCCCACTTACCGACCATGACTTCCATAATGCCTGCCGTTGACGGATTGGAAACGTTAGCTAATTGAGTCTGATCCATCACACCATACGGTAAAACCGAGAGTAAAACATAAATAATTAAACAGCCTATAAAACCTAAAAATGTGGCTCGTCCAACGGTTTGTGGTGTTTTGGCATGTTTTGACATCACCACCGCACCTTCAATACCGATGAACGACCATAAGGTTACGAGCATGGTGCTTTTAATTTGAGTTTGAATATTCCCTAAATCAGCAACAGATTGTTTACCCCAAAAATCAAATTCAAATTCGTTAAGACGGAACATGAACAGAGTGATAACAATAAATAGAATTAACGGCACAATTTTTGCTATCGTACCGATTAGGTTAATGAATGTGGCTTGTTTGACACCACGTAATACTAAAAAGTTAAACCCCCAAATTAAGAGTGAACCACCTAAAATTGCCCATACTGTGTTGCCGCCGGTAAAATATGGCGGAAAAAAGTAGTTGAGAGCATCCATGGTAATAACGGCATAGCCGACATTACCGCAAATTTGGCAGAGCCAATACGACCAACCGATAATAAAACCGACAAAAGCCCCGAAACCTTCGCGGCTATACATATAAATACCGGCCGTTAAATTTGGTTTGGCAGAAGATAAAATACGAAACGTATTGGCAATGAAATATACACCGATACCGGTAACGAGCCATGCCAGTAATACGGCACCCACCGATGCACCTTGCGCCATATTTTGCGGCAAGCTGTAAATGCCACCACCAATCATTGAACTGACGACAATGCCGGCCAGAGCCCAAACCCCCAGTCCGCCACTATTTCTTTTAGTCGTAACGCCGGAACCTACAACCGAGGCTACTTTGGAACCGACATTTTTCTGATTTGTTGCCATAACAAATTCCTTTCAAAAAAAAATTAGGGCGGCAGATTTTTATAAGATATGCCGCCACTTTACATTACTCTAAATATTAAACATGTACTGGTTCAGCGGTTTCAAAATTCAAAAATCCCAAACAGGTTAAGCAATAACCGAATTGTTCGGTAATGTTTAAATAATTGTGATACAGTTGGAATTCACTGTGTTTTTCAACGCCACGGATTTCCAACTCATGCTTTAAAGATCGATTAAGCCACATTTCAGCATGACCTTGAGCAATTTCATCATTGATGTGGGTGTCAAAATATTCGACATATTCAGCCGCCCAACCGCCAATCAATTCACCGTTTTTATCTTTACCCCAGCAGACACCAACACCGGTTGCAATAGCCTTATGTTCATCGCGGCTAGCACCATTGCCGGCCATAATAACTTCTAAAACCGCACCATGTTTAAATTGATTAACCACCCTGTCTACCGGATAAATATGCCCAAATACTTCTTTGGGTAAAACTGAAGTGTATGGCACAACATTAAAATTTTCAATTTTTGCCTGTAAAAGAGCCGAATCGTAACAAAATGTTTCAAACGGTTGCGGCGGAATACCTTCATTGGCCTGACCGGCACCTTTGGTAATAAATGCTAAAGTCGGATAGCGAACGCCATAAGTCATCTTTTTTTCTCCTTAAAAATTTAACACACTTGTTCGCCTTTTAGATATGTCGTCATAGGCAGATTTAAATATAACTTTAGGCTTAAAATGTCTGATTGGAGAAAAGTCGGTTAAATGCTCACGAGAAGCTGTTGACAATTTGCCGGCAGTGAATTAGTATCAACCTTGATGAAAAAAAATATGATGCAGGCGTAGCTCATTAGGATAGAGCGACTTCCTCCTAAGAAGTAGGCAGGCGGTTCGAATCCGCCCGCTTGCACCATTTTTAAGGCCTTGTTTTTCAAGGCTTTAAGTGATTAATCGTTGCAAAACTCAGAAAAATTAAGCCAGTAATTCATCAACCAGTTGCGGTAGGGTGCTGCCGGCCGGTCCTAAAATATGGCGGTCAAACAAATAGTTATTGGAGGTTTGTTCCATATTTAATTCAACTGTATCCGCTCCGCTGAATTTGGCAATTTGCACAAAACCGGCCGCCGGATATACCACCCCTGATGTACCAACGGAAATAAATAAATCACACTTGGGTAGTAATTCATCAACTTTATCCATATAGAGCAGATTTTCCCCGAAAAACACAATGTTTGGTTTAAGCATACCGGCAATTTGGCATTGCGGGCATTTATCTTCCGAACTGACATCGCTCCAAGTTTCATACACATGACCGCAATTAAGGCAAACAATTTGGTTGATTTGACCATGAATATGCCAAACATTTTGATTGTTTGCTTTTTCATGTAAAGTATCAATATTTTGTGTTATAATATTGATTTTACTGCAATAATTGTTTTGTAACTTTGTAATTGCTAGATGTGCCGGATTTGGTTTGGCGGCCATTAGCTCCGGTCGCATTTGATTATAAAAATCGTGCACATAGTCCGGATTACGTTCAAAAGCTTCAATTGTGGCCACATCTTCCACACGGTGGTTGTTCCATAAACCATCGGCGCTGCGAAAAGTTGCCAAACCCGACTCTGCCGATATACCGGCACCGGTTAAAATGACGATGTTACGGTAAACCTTAGCCATTGATAATTGTCGTAAAGAGCTTTTGGCATGTTGTTTGTTTCATTTCGGCCTTTTGCATAGCCGTTTTCATCGCGGCACTTGCCTTATAGGTTTCGCCAATTTTCTGCAAGAACAAGTTTGCATCGGCAAGTTCCTCATCTTTAAGCACTTTCGCAAAACCATGTTGCGCGAAATCATCAGCATTCAGGGCTTGTTCACCACGGCTTGAATCGGTCGGTAAAGGTATAAGCAACATCGGCTTATGTAAGCTCAAAAATTCAAAAATTGCATTGGAACCGGAGCGCGAAATAACCACATCGGCCAAAGCCAACAAGTCCTTAAATTCGGCATCGACAAACTCAAATTGCTTATAGCCAATATGTTCGGCTTGATCTGTTTGTCCTTTGCCGCAGATGTGGATAATTTGATATTGTGCTAGCAAATCATTCAAATTGTTGCGTACCGCGTTGTTAATACTTTTTGCCCCTAAAGAGCCACCGACAAACATAATAACCGGTTTATCGCCGTTAAATTGGCACATTGCACGAGCTTTTTCGGCATCACCGTTATTCAAACGGTCGGAAAGAACTGGACCGATATATTTGACTTTAGACTGAAAACTCGGCGTTACATATTTATATGTATCGGCAAAGGTGGTGAAAAAGGTATTAACAAACGGCAGTGACATCTTATTGGCCAGCCCCGGTGTCACATCAGATTCGTGCATGAAAATTCTGCGGCAACGATTCAAATAGCCGGCCACTACCACCGGAAAAGATACAAAACCGCCTTTAGAAAAAATAATATCCGGTTTTTCGCGCGCAATAATACGGCAAGCCTGCCAAATTCCGACTGGAACACGTAAGGCATCTATGATATTTTCTTTTGACAGATAGCGTCGTAACTTTCCGGTTTCAATGGCGTGATAACGTACACCGGCAATTTTGTGCACCAGTTCTTTTTCGATACCGGTTTTAGAGCCGATATAAACCACTTGCCAACCATTTTGGATAAAATATGGGATTAAATTCAAGTTCAAGGTCACATGGCCACCGGAACCACCGCCGGTAAAAATTATTTTTTTCATTTTACGATACCTTTTCTGTTATATTATCATTATTTTCAAGCAATACATCAGCGCCGTCTTCATATTCCAAGTTAATCACTTTATTGGTTTGTGCACCATATTCTTTCAGCTTATTAGCGATTGAAATGGCGTTTCCTTTGCCAGTAGTTAACTTCGCCAGAGCAGCATCATAATTTTGCCGCGCGGTACTTAGAGCTTTATCCACTCTAAGCATATCTTCGCCGAAATTAGTTAATTTATCATAAAGCGCCCCGCCCAAACGCGCAATTTCCTGCACGTGTTTATTGCGATTTTCAAGTTGCCATAGATTTTCGACCGTACGCAAAATCGGTAACAAAGACGAAGGTGTTGTCAGTGCAATATTCTTTTTGTAGGCATAATCATATAATGTCGGTTCTTTTTTGATAGCCTCAACAAAGGCACTTTCTATTGGAATAAAAATCACCACATAGTCTAAAGATTCTTCTTTAAGCAGTTTTTGATATTCTTTAGCCGATAATTCATCAATATGATTTTTGATACATTGAATATGTTTTTGTAATGCTGTTATTTTCTGTGTTTCATCTTCAGCGTTGATATAGCTGACATAATCATTCATCGAAACTTTGGAATCGATAATCACACTGCGTTTATTTGGCAATTTCACCACCACATCAGGACGCATATTTTGCCGCTCGTCGGTTTTGAAATTTTCTTGCGTATAATAGTCAATGTCTTTTTGCAAACCGGCCACTTCCAACAAACGATAAAGCTCAATTTCGCCCCAATCTCCCTGCATTTTTTTACTGCCGCGCAGAGCGTTGGTTAAATTTTGGGCATCTTGACTTAAAGCTTGGTTGAGATTAAGTAAATTTTTGAATTGTTCATCGAAACTTGATTTATTTTTAATATTTTCGGTATTGGCGCGTTGCACTTCATCTTTGAATGATTGCAATTGTTCTTTAAACGGGTTCAAAAGCGCTGTTAACATATTGGTTTGATTGGTATTCATCTGCTGTGATTGCTGGCGCAAAATTTCACCGGAAATATCACGGAACTTAAGCGCCATTTCATTTTTGCTTTGCTCAATATAGGCAATTTTTTCTTCCGTGTAGCGATGCAAATTTTTGATTTCGGTGGTAAGACGTGTATTTTCAGCAGTTAGACCACTATTCACCTCGATCAGTTGTAGATTGCGCGTATTTAAGTCGTTCAGTTGTTGTTGATAGCTTTGCAGCAGCAGCTTTTTATGGGCATTTCTAACGATTAAAACAAGGCACAAAACCAGCAACAAGACCATTGTGGCAACAATACCGACGGTACCGTATAAAAACATCGGGGTATGAATAATTTGCGCAAACATTTTTTTCCTCAAATATATATAACGCGCTTATGATAGCACAAAATTATGATAGTGCAATAATGACCGACAAATTATTAACCTAAATAATTAAATAAGGTCATTATTTTTGATTTATAAAATCGGAGATGTGGCAAAAATATTTTTCTTATGTTTAAATAAGAAAAGAAGAATTTTAAAATGGTATTTAAGTGTTTGATTGTACAATGAAAAGTGCAAAATGTTTCACGTGAAACATTTTATGAAATAGCGGCTAATGCGTATAACAAAATGATTTTTTGCTTGCAATTTTTGTAGCATGTTTTAATATATAGGCGTCGGTGAGAGTTTCACCGGCGGAGTATCCTAACTCCACATACTGAAAGACTCCTTATTAAGGGGAGGCAGTGGAATACATTGAATACACTGCACTGGTAGTATGACAGTTAGGAACTCCCCTTGCTTTGTTTAAAGCAAGGTTTTTGTTTTAAATGTTAACAAAAGTGGAGTTCTGGAAAATGAGTAAAGTATATTTAATGGATAAAACATCACTCAAGCAACTAGGGTGTGAATTATGGCGTTTGCGGCGTGAACATAATCTATTGTTACGACAAGTGGAAAAACGCACCGGAATTCCGGCAAAAATTATTGAATCGCTTGAATTAGGACGCTTTTTACAATACGGTTACTATCGTAAACTGGTGGAATTTTACGGCAAAGAAATGCACATCGTGTTGGAGTGAAACAATATTGCAAGGCTGAAAAATCCCTGATATTGCCTGCTGTTAAACCGGACAGCGGGCATTTTGTTTCTTTTTATCTTCGCGTTTTTTCAAAATTTCAAGGTCACGTTCAGTGGCAATTTTATTTAAAATGGTCTTAATCACACAATCAATCTCTTTACCTTCACGATAATCTGCCGCCAAAGCAAAATTAACGCGATTTTCTTGTAACATTTTGATTGCTTTACTTTTGGCACCGGAACGCGGTTTATAAACCGCAATGGCTGTGCCACCATGATTTTTCACCATTTTCATTGATGGAATGTCAGTAGAGCCATCACCGAAATAAATAATACGCGAATAAGGAATGCGGCGTTTATCATCAGGTGTATATTCGTTAACCGCCTTATCATCATATTTACCGAGACCTTTATTTATTTTCGATAAATATTGTACTTTACCGGCATAGTTAACGGCACGTGCCGGCCATACCGGTGTACCGTTTTCACCATATGCAAAGGCACAACCGTAAACTTCCTTAAAAAATTTCCGAATAGCGCAACCTTCGATAATTTCTTCATAACCCGAAGAAATAATGTAGTGTTCAATGTCTAAATCAAGATAGCGCCCATATTTATTGATGCGTGAAAACCATTCTTCCACACCCTTAAAGAAAACTACAAAGGCACCGCAACCGGCTAAATTTTCTTTAGTAAGGCGCAAGCCTTTTTCCTCAGCCATCTTTTTAAAGTAGTACATGCTGCCGGTAACCTGATCAACGCCGTTTTGTGCCGCCCATGCATTGGCTTCATGCCAAAAATCATCGGGTTTCATTCCTAATTCGGGAATAAGAAAATAGTCCTGCATATAAGTGGTGCTTAATGTTTCATCAAAATCATATACCAATGCGACTTTTGTTCTTTTCATGTTAATACCTCTTGCATTTTTTATTTAGATAGGCTACAACAAACTCATTAAAAAATAGTCAACATTTAGATTAAAGGAAAAAAATATGGTTGCAACCTCAATGGAACAATTGGTTTCTTTATGCAAAAGAAGGGGATTTATATTTCAAAATGCCGATATTTACGGTGGTATGCAAGGCGTTTATGATTATGGACCGCTTGGTGTGGAGTTGAAAAATAACTTAAAAGCGGCTTGGTGGCGCGCCATGGTTTATGAACGTGATGATGTTGAAGGGCTTGATGCTGCTATTTTAACAAATCGCAAAGTATTGAAATATTCCGGTCATGAAGATACGTTTTCTGATCCGATGGTAGATTGCAAAAAGTGTAAAGGGCGTTTCAGAGCCGATCAAATTGGTGGAAAATGCCCAAATTGCGGTTCAACTGATTTAACCGAACCGAGGCCGTTTAACTTGATGTTTAAAACACAAGTCGGACCGGTGGAAAGCGAGGAAAATATTGCTTATTTGCGTCCGGAAACCGCGCAAGCAATCTTTACGCAATTTAAAAATGTGGTCGATTCAACTTCACGCAAGCTGCCGTTTGGTATTGCGCAAATCGGAAAATCATTCCGTAACGAAATTACACCGCGTAATTTTATTTTTCGGGTGCGTGAATTTGAGCAGGCGGAACTGGAATTTTTTGTGATGCCGGGCACAGATATTGATTGGCATGAAAATGGAAAGAAACGCGTGTGCAATGGTGGCAAGATCAGGGTTTGGCGCTTGAACATATTAATATTTATAAAACGCCGGATGATGATTTAGCGCATTATGCTAAGGCTTGCTATGATATCGAATATCAATTTCCACATGGCATGGAAGAACTGGAGGGAATTGCCAATCGGCGCGATTATGATTTAGGTAATCATACGAAAAACCAAGAAGAATTTGCCTTAGAAGCGCATTGTCATGAAAACAAGGAATCAACAACCAAACTTTGTATTCAAGATGATTCCGGACAATGGGTGGTACCATTTGTGGTTGAGCCTTCAATGGGGGTTGACCGCGGCGTTTTGGCGGTGTTAACAGAGGCTTATACCGAAGAAGATTTAGGCGAGGGGAATTCACGCATTGTGTTGAAATTGAGAAAGCACTTGGCGCCGATTAAAGTGGCGATTATTCCGTTGAAGAAAAATAATGAACAGATTATGGCAAAATGTCATGAACTGAAAGCTAAATTGATGAAACTCGGTATCGGGCGTGTGGCATTAGAAAATACCGGTAATATCGGTAAAGCCTATCGTCGTCATGATGAAGTAGGGACACCGTTATGTTTGACGGTAGATTTTGAAACAATCGAACAACAACCGGAAAGCGTGACTATTCGCGACCGTGATACGATGACGCAAATTCGGGTCAATACGGCTGATTTACCGGAATATCTGCGTAACTACTTTTTTTAGCTTGCAACAGCGGTTGAGCTGTGCTATAAGGGCTTCAGTTTGTAAAGGAGTTTGGAAATGATTGAAATGTCACAGAACTTAGTTGAAATGGCACTTAAGACGATGGGTGATCGTTGGAAAGTGATGATTATTCAAGAGCTTATGGAAGGCACAAAGCGTTTTGGCGAACTCAAAAAAGAGCTTGGTAATATTACGCAAAAGGTGCTGACCTCAAATTTGCGGGCACTGGAAGAAAAAGGGATTCTTATTCGCACGGTGTATGCGCAAATTCCGCCGCATGTGGAATATACCTTAACGAATGTCGGTTACAGCTTAAAGCCGGTGCTTGATTCAATGCGGGCTTGGGCTGAAGACTATTATGAACAGAATATGAAAAATTTACTTCCGAAATTAGCGTAAGCAATTTTGTCGGTTATTTTTCTGAGATGTTACGAAAAGCTACTGTATAATCAGTGGCTTTTTTAGTATCCGAAAAACTTCATTTACTGCGATATTATAGTTGACAAAAAACAGATTTGATGTTAAACTGCAAATAATAGTTGATATAAACGGAGTATAATCATGGCTAAAGAAGAGTTTAAAAACGACTTATCGCAATTAGAAACACTGTTACAGCAAACAGAGGCGGAAAATATTGCAGAGGCACAAAATGCGGCTTCTGTATCGGTGCAGGAAGCACCGACTGCTTCAGATGAGGCGGCAGAAAATGCACAACAGCCGCAGAATGTTGCCGACAATGAGATAAATCCGATAGACGAGCGACCTACCGATGGCAAAGGGCTGTATGAAATTCTCTTACATAACAGATCGGCACTTGCGAGTTTTACCACTTTTGAACTTATGGAAGTGGCAAACTATATGGCCAAAGAACATTTGACCAGCTATAAAGGGACCAAAACAAAGCAGGAAAAAACGGCGGTTGAATATGCACGAACGGTGCGTAAACTGGTTGATCATGCGTTGGAAGATAAATCTGCGGAGTTGTTGACGCCGCCGTATAAAGATATATTACACCTTGATTTAAGAAACAGAGAAAACTGTGCGGTGTTATATAGTATATGTCAAAAAGGCCGCAACGAGGAAAATTCGGATTTTGATGATAATACCAAGCAATTGATAGCAGAAATCAATCATCGTCGGCAAAGACAAGGGTTTGGAAATGTTGAAAATCAGTGGTATTATATGGATGATATGAAAGAGGAAAGAAAACCGTATAAACAATGGTTGTTTGATGAACTGTATGATACCAAACCGCAAGAAAATATTGAGCGTTTTCAAGAATTTGCAGATAGTATGGGAAAAGCGGAAATAAAAGATATCGTGCAAAATATTGCAACCTACATGGAAAGTCATAAAGGAGATGAAAATTTTGCGCAAATGCAGAGTGTGATTCCAATACTGTTGCAACAAAACTTGGAAATGCGGCAGAAAAATAGAAGTGAGCGGACAGCGGAGCCGATGACAGCAGCTGAAAATGTGGTTGCATCTGCAGAAGGGGTTGAAGCGCAAGCGGCTGAGGTTGGTGTTGCTGCAGAAGGTGAAGAAGCGCAAGCAGCTGAGGCTGGTGTTGCTGTAGAAGGCGAAGAAGCGCAAGCGGCTGAGGTTGGTGTTGCTGCAGAAGGTGAAGAAGCGCAAGCGGCTGAGGTTGGTGTTGCTGCAGAAGGTGAAGAATATACAATCGAGGAGTTTTTTGCTCTGCCAAATGAAGAACGGCATGAATTAATTTCTCAAATGACGGCGCAAGATTTGCTGGAGTGGTATGATGTGCTGAATCGCAACCTTTATAGCGATTTGGAATATATACCAACTGCAGAACAAAAGATTTCCTTTTATAAGATGGCGCTTCCGCACGTTGTGGAATTGAGCGGGCAAGTTCATGAAAAGACGGCAGATAAAGAAGAATTAGAAACGACTATTAAACTTTTATCAGCATATAGTGTTGATTTTTACGGTGTAGAAGTCAATCCGTTGCAATCTAATGAGGCAGCTCGTTTTGCTATTCAGTTTCAAGCGAAAAAAAATGCTTTGGCCACAAGATTTCCGGAAGTTGAAAGTTTTCAAGCAAATGACTTAAATAATGATGATAAAATTTCACAAGGCGATGATGCGGTTGATGAAGGTGATGATGCAACAGACAGCGAAGCAAATGAAATTATGAATCAGCTGATCGATTTTGCAGAAATTGATTGGGATAAGGAAACTTATTATGATTATAAAGACATCCCTTGGACTGATGCGGAAAACGCGCAAAGAGAACAAGCTTATAATTTCTTTGAACATGTGCAAATTCAGTATGACAATGAATGGCATCAAGATCTCTTAACCCGTGGGGCGATAGAGCAAAATTCGGGACCGTTTTCTAAAAATAGGGCATATACCGTTAAAAATATGCAGAGAGATGTTTTTCGTCTTGCGCGTGAGGCGGCTGTTCAAGAAATTATAGAACAAAAGGGCAACAATATCACCATTGATGATTTTGGTGATCCGCAGTTTATTCGGCAAATCAGACAAGCTGTGTTAGATCAGAGAGATGCAATTTGTAAGAGCATTTTGGAAACGCAAATCAGCAAAGATTTAGTGCATTTATCTAAAGAAGAAGCACATGAAAAAGCTCAAGCTCAGTATGCAAAAGTGAGCGCTAATAGAGATTCTGATGCTAAATTGAGCAGAATTGATAAAATTGCGCAAAAATTAGGGCTTGCCGACAACGGTACTATTCTTTTGCAAGACTCCAGCATTTTATCGGCAATTGCTGCCAAAAGTACTTTGTTAAAAGAAAATGCGACAAACTTAATAACGAAATTTAAAGAAAATACGGTGGCCGGTAAATTGCTTGTAAAGTCGCAAGAGAGGATTAAAAATTTTGAAACTAAACTGGCTAAAGAGCATCCGTATCTTAATGTTGTTTATTCGTCGGCGAAAATGATAACGGCCGGCGCGGTAATCGGAGCATTAGGGAGTCCGGTGGCAACAACGGCATGGATTGCATATAATGTGGCTAAAGCTGATAAAGCATTTTACAATGAATATAAAAAACATTGTCAGCAAACCGGTGAAAAAGGGTTTTGGAAGTATGCGGCTAAAAATCCATGGAGAACTACTCTAACCGCAGCATCTAATGTGGGAATCGCCTTGGGTTTGGTTGATGGTTCTGCTGGCGGTGCGGTAAGAATGATCAGCGGTGGGGCCGGTGCAATTTCTGCCGCTGCCAAAGATTTTATGCAAGGTAACTGGAAAATGGGTATAACCAAGATGGTGACATTTGCTGCCGGTTATGGTGCGGGAAGTCTTGCTCACGGTCATACCAATGAAACGAACGTACAAGAAGATAACACCGGTGCGGCAAGTAATACGACTTTAAATGAAAATATACATAACGTATCGCAAGAAGTGTATGATAAGACAGTAAATGATATAAATCAGTACGCACAAAATATGAAATTGAATATTGAATTGCCGGAAAGTATACCACCACAAGCCGAAGATGTGCCGGCAGAGGAATTTACAACAACCGTGAAAACAGTAGCCGGTGCTTCTAATGATGTCATCACCGATGATGAAATTGCGCGCGTTAAAGCAAACGTTAAATTTACGGTGCCGACTATTGACGGACAGGATGCGTTAGATGACGCAGAAATATCAGAAACACCAGATAATTCGTCTAATCAGCCTTTAGGAAGCGAACAATATGTGGAACAGCCGCCGCATGCGCCGGCATTAAATGAAGGTGATAAAATTACGTTGATTGGTGGTGATCCTTTGGATGTTGATAATCATGATAGTTTGGTTCAGGTAAAGGTTGAACAGAGCGATAACGGTGTGGTTGAAACGGAAATAGGTAAAGATGGTAAAATTGCCGTGCAACGCGCAATTATGGAAGAAAACGGCGTTAAACATTGCGTTATTACCCAGAATGGTGAAACACGCTATATGACACCGGAAGAGGAAAATCATTTTATTCGCGTTTTATCGCATAACAGCACGATCGGACGGGCCGATGCGGGAACAGCAGAGTTGCTGGCGGAAATTCATAATATGCCGGCGGTGCAAGATGTGGAACGGGCGGAATTTGTGGCGGCACATGCGGCAAATGTGGAGTCGGCGCAAGAAACAGTGGCATTGCAGCAAAATTCAGTACCACAAGAAAACATAGGGGTACAACCGGATGAGATGGCACATCGGCCGCATCTTGAAAGACAATCTGAAAATGTTGTACAAATTAATATGCCTGAGCAACCGCAAAGTGAACATATGGAACAAGCGCGACCGGCGATGGCACAGCCAGAAGGGATTGTACAACAGTTTGGAGTTGAAAAACAATCTGAAAATGTTGCACAAATTAATATGCCTGAGCAACCGCAAAGTGAACCGGTGGTACAACCGGTGGTGACGGATCAAGAGCCGGTGTATTATACAGAGCAGGAGCCGGTGGTGGTACAGCAAGAGCCTGTAGTGGCAGATGCTGAAGTTATCCATTCTCATTCGGAGGAAAGTTTTGCCATGGCAGAAAACGGTCAGATATCTATGCAAGCTGATGGTAAGAGTTTTCGTGTTGTGGGCGGGGAAGGACATGCTGTTTGGGAAAAACAGACAGATGACGGCCGTTGGGAAGTTATGAAGCCGAGAGAGGTTGACGAATTGTATGGAAAAATTGCGCCGCAATTATATGAAAATGAGGATAAATATATTGCCTTGGTAAATGCTAAATTGTGGCATGATACAGAGGTTGTGAATTATAATTCATCGGTTGCGGAGCAAGCAGTACAAAGTTCAAGCGACGAGATTCAAAAAGGACAAGAACAAGAACGGCAGGCCGCCGAGGCACAACAACAAGCTCGTGCCGAATTGGCTAAGACAGGGGCTAGAGGTGCCAAGTTAGCCAATGCGATATATGGTTCAACAACAACTTCTGCTGAAACAGTATCGCAAGATAATGTAGGTCATTCCAATGATCAGCAAGCCGGTACAATATCGGATACGGTTGTCAGCACACAAGAAGCAATGAAAATCAATCAAAGTTTGGGAATTGAAAACGGTCAAATGCGTGCGCATGACGGAAAAATTGTGACAATGAGTAATAACGGATTTTCGATTTGCTCGGACAATGGCTCAATTGCCATGGTGGAGAAAAATGGGCAAATTTACGGCTATAATATTGATGCGAACGGGCATCAATCGCTAATGAAACCGTCTGAAATCAGCCAGCAATTTAAGGCCTCGCTTCCGCATTTGAAGGGAACCGCCTATGAACATTCCGATTTTGCCAAAGTTGCAGGACGGCATTTCAGCATACCGCAACAACAAGCAACGAGAATTTAGCGATAATCTGTTGCAAAAACTGAAGCAGCGATACCGTAAATGTTGTGTTTGTCGGTGATGTTTAAGACATCGCCTTGGCACATGTGCATGATATTTCCCCAAGGAGCCTTGAAGGAAATATTTTCGGTAAGGTAAATAAATTTCTGAACTATTGGCTTGGGTATCCATAAGTTTTGTTTATTCGGATCAGGTTGATAGCGCCGTGAAAATTCGGCAGCACTCAATATATATTCTTCACCGTGAGAGCCGCAAACAATAACATCATCGGCATGGCGAATCGAGTTTTCCGTTTCCAGCCAGTTCACATCTATTTTAGTGCAGATGTTTTTGCCGATTGTTCCTTGTCGGATTTTGACTGGCACAATTTTAACGGCAGAAATAATTTCAGCACCATTTTGCAGTTGTATTTTTACGTAAGCGGCAATATTTTCTATAAACATATTTTCCCCAAAAAATACTTGACAAATTTTTTATTGGTTGTATAAATTATAGTAGATAAAAAATTATTGAAATATGTTTAATTAAAAAAATAAAATTTATGAAAAAGTTTTTACAAGCTGTTCAAAGCGTGTTGGGCGGTATATTGCTGCTTGGCACATGGGTGTGGGGCATGGGCTTTGTCTATTTGGCTCTGCAAGGTTTTGCAAACGGAAAGTTTGACATGGAAGTTTTGTTTCAAACGCTTCCTTATTTGATCGGTGCTACTATTCTGTATGTTGTGATAAGACTGATAAAAAAATAACTAAAACACTAGCTGTATGAAAACAAGTATTAAGGAGCTTTTTAGTCTGAAGATTAAGAAGTCAAGGCTGTGGATTCCCGCGTTAGGTGTCATCATAGCCATCGGTTTTCTCAACAATTGTGCCATCTATCCGTGGATAGACAGCAAAGTGGTCCCTTGGGACAATCTCATCATTACCTTTGCGCTGATGGTGGGGTGGAGCGGAACGCGTGATATTTTGTTGCGCAAGTATTTACACCTCGGTCCGATTCTTGATAATGCCAAACCGGCAAAGGGAATTCTGACCAATAAAGTGTGGATTCCGGCCATCGGATGGTGTTTGGTGCTCGGATACATCAATAACTGTATTCTTTACACCTACGGTGTGACGCCCAGAGAGGTTGATTGGATTTGGTTGATGATTACTTTGACGGTGATGCTGACGGCGAGCGGTTATCGTGACGTTGGTATTTATCGGCAGGAGAGTAAATATAATCCAAATATCGAAAAGCCGACCTCAGAGCAGCAGGCAGCCAATACACCGGCTGATTTCTAAAAATATAAAGGGAGTTTGCTATTTTATAGCAGACTCCTTTTTTGATTTTTAAAGAGATAAAAAGCAATCTTGATTTTTGCCATAAAGTGATTACCTGTTATGCGGATTAACTAATTAAAGGAGAAAATATCATGGGCGAGATGGCACAAAAGATTGTGAAATTAGATTTAGAGCAACTTCAAAAAGTGTTAAATGAAGCGTTTGCCGAGGAATGGTTGGCGTATTATCAATATTGGATTGCCGCTAAAGTGGCAATGGGATTGCAGCGTAGTGATATTGTGCGCGAATTTAATCAGCATGCACAAGAGGAATTGCAGCACGCCGATTGGGTGGCAGAGCGTATTATTCAGCTTGGGGGAACGCCGCTACTGAATCCCGATGAGTGGAGTAGAGTGGCAATTTGCAAATATATTACGCCGCACAAGTTTGATGTTTTGTCGCTTTTGCATGATAATTTATTAGCCGAGCGCTGTGCAATTGAGCGTTATAAAAAACTATGTGATTTAACAGATGACACGGATTATGAAACTTTCCGTATGTCGCGCGATATTTTACAGGAAGAAATTGAACACGAGCAAGAATTGGAAGACTTTTTGGACGATTTGGAAGCAGCGAAAGAATTTATGATTGACTATTGTTCATGTGAAACCAAGGGCGAGTAAATCGCCTTTTTATTTTTTTCATTTTTTTATTGCATTTTGTCACAAAATGTTTACAATAAGAGTATCAAACTAATTTTTTATATAGATATGATGCCTATTATTTGCGATAATGATCTTTGACATAAAAATAAAGAACATGGCGCAGACGAGAACTCATATTGATTAAAACTTAAAATTTTCAAAATATGAATAAAAAACTTTTTTATCTGATCGGAGTAGCGATAGCTATTTTGATTAGCGCTTCGTCTTGCGAAAAAGATATTTACCAAAAGAGTCCGATAAGCGAGACTTATTTTAAGATCGTCGATGAAACTCACATCAATACCTACGATCAAGAAGGTATCTTGATGGAGGAGAACAGAGAGGTGTCTTTTAGTATTAAGACACAGTTTGATCTTGTGATAAGTGAGGATACACTACGTGCTGCACCTGATGAAACTCTTATCAGAAATTTTAGTTATATTGTCTACGAAGATGCCAGAATTTCAGATGAAGATGCTAGTTTAACTGTGACTTTCCGATACCAAAATATTGATAATAAAGTCAAGGTCTATGGTGTTCTGCAAAAAATGACCAACAATGCAGAAGATGATTATCTTTTTTGTATGGATGAAGTCATTTTAAGGGCTAAGATTATGCCTTACAGTGAAGAAGATGGAAATATCAAGGTAATCTATGAACTTAAAACTCGAAACCTGTTACTTGCCTCGGCAGAGCAGATATTTGAGGTTTTATAAAAACTTAAAATTATGAAAAAGATTATTATAATAATGATAGCGGCAATGCTGATGGTGGTTGTGCAAGCTCAGACTTGCATGATTTCATCAATAAACGGCCGCAAGGTTGTGCAGATTTCGGTGAATTTGGATAGCTTGTCAGGAAAGACTTTGGTAACCACTGTCAACAACATTAAAGATAGTATGGTTCTAAAGATGGAAATTTCAGAAACTGTAGATGCGGCGAATCCTGTTAATGCAGGAAGTGCTGTAAATATGGTAGATGCGGAGGATGTAGCAGATGCAACGAATGCTGTAGATGCGGTAGATTCATCCTATAATGACTCCGTTGCGCAAAATGAAATCAATCCTGATGATAGTATTTCTGAAAATGCAGATTCATTGACACAAGATCAAAATTTGCAAAACGAAATCAAGAGTGGAACGATACTCACAACAATTGGTTTGAATGAAGTTAGCAATTTACTCAACTGTTTGACAACCACCAATGGTGAGCCCTATGCCGAGTACTTGATGAAAACGCTTACTGAGGTAGATTCTACCAAATACATCCCGCAATATAAACAGCGGAAATGGAATTGGTTGCGTCATTACAACACCTATTCTACAGTAGAACTTGCCGGTATTTTCGGTAAAGACTTTAGCAATGATAATGAATCTGAAGCTGAAGAAGAAAAAATTGATGCTGAAGATTATGGTGCTGAACCCAACAAAAAATATAACAAGGGCGGAAGCGCTAAGTTTTCGCAAGTTTTCATTTTCGGGCATTATACTGAGGATGGTAAATTTGTTGCCAACAATCTAAATTTCGGTTGGTCTATTGGTGCTTTGTTTGCGGCAGACCACCAACAAGACTATGGTTGGAGTTGGGATTTGTTGGCAAAGTTAGGTCTCCAGTGCGGTAATGGTATTACTTTGGGAGCAGATGTATTGGCCGGATTAGGTTCAACACCATATGCCATTTATTCAACCAATGGAGTTGATTATCGTGTGGCCTACCATAGTTCGTTGTGTTTCAAATATGGGGCACAAGCTTGGGTTAGCATGAATTATGGCGGTAATACCTATACATCTCTGTTTGCCAGGTTGGTAAAATCAGTTGTACCGGATGAAATTTATGATCATCCTACGGCTAAATATTGGCAGAATGCCTATATCGATTTCGATGAAGGTAGTTGGCAAGTTGGTTTTGCCGTTGGTTATAAGTTTGGCTACAATGGTGATGTCCAGAACAAACGTCTGCAAGCTTCAATCAGTACCGGATATAACTTATTCGGAGCTGATAAAGATGGTACACTGCTTTATGAACTGGAGAAGTTTACCAATATTTCTCCTACATTGCGCTTCTCTTACGGTTTTGGTTATGAGCAATCGTTTGGTGAGAATAAACTCAAAAGTTTAACCTTTGAAGGCGGTTGGTTGGTTAAGCGCAAAGAAGAGAACAAGCTTGCCTATATGCTAAAGTTTTACGCAGGTATAGGTGATTATATGGTGAAGAAAAGTTGCCTCTCAGAGAATAAGCAATTTGAGATGTACGATATCAGCGTTCGCCAATTATGCGGTAAGGTTGGTACACAGCTTGGTTTGGCTTACAGCTTAGGTTGCAGTACCTTTAGCCTAAGTTTGCGTGGCGGCTATCATATTGGTGTAAAAACCGAATATGGAGGATACGAATATACAGATGACGATAACTTGAAAGGTTTTGAGTTGACGCCATTTGTTGGGTATACTTTGGATCTTTAAATGAAAATCCTCGAAGGCAGATGCTTTCGGGGATTTTTTTATGAAAAATCAGTGACTGGAGTAAACATAGGTTGACTTTTAAATATAAAGAGATAGAAAGTCTTTTAAATTTTTTACTGATGCGGTAAAAAACACTTGCAAAATAAATATTTTGGATTATAAAGACAGCAGTTGCGAAGGAGGGTGCGCTTTTTTGCGGCTGTTTTGTTTTAATATCGCACAAGTCCGCTCAGCATAGAGTAGGCAATTTTTGAAAATATATTTTAATGACAAATAATGAATTTAATATGCCGGAAATGACCGAGAGTTTTGCTGATTTGCTCAATGAACAATTCGGTGATAACGGTATTTTGGGAACAGTTGTAAAAGGAACAATCGTTAAGGTTTCTGACGATTATGTAACGGTTGATGTAGGCTTGAAGTCGGAAGGTAATATTCCGCTCAGAGAGTTTGGCACCAATCCGGAATTAAAAGTCGGAGACGAAGTTGAAGTTTTGGTTGATCGTTATGAAGATAAAGACGGCAATATCGTACTTTCACGTGAAAAAGCTCGTCGCGAAGAAGTTTGGGTTGATTTAGAGAAATCAATGAATGCCGGCGAACGTGTTAACGGTATCATCTTTGGTCGCGTTAAAGGCGGCTTTACGGTTGATTTGAATGGTGCTATTGCTTTCTTGCCGGGTTCACAAATTGATATTCGCCCGATTAGAGATATTACACCATTGATGGGTATTTCGCAACCGTTCCAAATTTTGAAGATGGATAAAGTACGCGGTAACATTGTTGTTTCACGCCGTATTGTTTTGGAAGAAAACAGAGCTGAAGCTCGTGCTGAATTGATTGACGGCATTAAAGAAGGTGCAACCTTAGACGGTGTGGTTAAAAACATTACCGATTATGGTGCATTTATTGATTTAGGCGGTGTTGATGGTTTGTTGCATGTGACCGATATTTCTTGGAAACGCATCAATCATCCGGCTGAAATGTTGACGGTTGGTCAAAATGTTAAAGTTCAAGTTATTCGCTTTAATGAAGATACACAACGCATCAGCTTGGGTATGAAGCAATTAGAAAATGATCCGTGGCAGGCTGTGGCTGATAAGTATGAAGTTGGCCAAGTTTACAAAGGTAAAGTGACGAACATTACCGACTACGGTGCATTTGTTGAACTGGAAGACGGTATTGAAGGTTTGGTTCACGTTTCTGAAATGAGCTGGACGCGCAAGAATGTTCATCCGG
>ONQU01000094.1 GCA_900320035.1 uncultured Rhodospirillaceae bacterium
AACCAAAGATAAACAACAACTCATTGATGATGCTATTGATGAATTAGATAAATTCATTAAAGCTTCTTAATCTGATGATCTAAACGATCTTCACAAATTCCTGCCGGATCTTGATGAATAATAACTTGTGCATGCGGATAATCTGCCATAATTTTTTGTTCAGCTCGATCCGTAATGGTGTGTGCAGCAAACAAGGTCAAATTACCATCTAATTCCAAATGAATCTCAATAAACATCCGTGCGCCCGAAATACGCGTCCGCAAATCATGATATCCTTTTACCCCATCCACACCTTGCACAATGCCTATAATATGCCGTTTTATCTTATCATCAACTTCAGCATCGGTAATTTCACTTAAAGCATTGTATGCCAGTTGCATGGCATTAAATGCCAAATAAATTGCAATTAGAACCGCGGTTAAAATATCAAACCATTGCCACGCAAAATAGCGCACCACCACCAAAGATAAAATAACCGAAGCATTGCTCAAAATATCCACCACATAATGTGCGCTATCGGCTTCAATGGCCTTGGAATTGGTACATTTAACAACGTGGCGCTGAAAAACAATAAGAATAGCAGTTGTCAATAAGCTAATCAGCATAATCACCATACCTACAGCAGTTTGCCGAACCTGTACCGGATGCACAAAACGATTGATACCATCGTATAAAATAAAACCGGCCGAACCGGCAATGAACGCCGCTTGCACCAGCGCACTCACCGCTTCTGCCTTACCATATCCGTAACGATGATGCTCGCTCAACGGTTTGTCAGATATACGTACGGCAATGTATGTAATCAGCGAAGACAAAACATCTGATAAACTATCAATCATCGAGCTTAAAACTGACAGTGAACCGGTATAAAAGACAGCTGCTGCTTTGATCAAACTCAATAGCATTGAAACGCTGACACTGGCAATAGCTGCCAAATTTTTTAATCTAATATTGCTGTCTGATGAACTCAACGATTTTCTCCATTTTAGCATTGTCAACTTCCACGGCTTTAGCGTTTAAATATTTTGCCCACAGTTGCAAATGTTTGTTCTGATTATTGTCGGCAAAGTCAAATGCGGCATAAGCCTTACCATTCTGCCGATAAAAAGATATAGCGACTTTATTACCTTCTTCAACATTCAGCGGCATTGTCAACAATGGCTTAACATCCGGTTTTGCCACCAC
This sequence comes from uncultured Rhodospirillaceae bacterium, assembly GCA_900320035.1. Lineage (GTDB taxonomy): Bacteria > Pseudomonadota > Alphaproteobacteria > RF32 > CAG-239 > RUG410. Next base: position 1,186 of record ONQU01000094.1, read on the forward strand.
CGCTTCAATCGGCGTGTTCAGCAAATCTTTGAGCAAAATAACCAACACTTGTTCTTCATGCTCCGTACCGCTTGGCGCCACCAGTCGTCCAAAACGCAAATCCCATAAATGCGCATAAGTCCAATTGTGCCAATCTAAATCCATGTTTATAAAATCCGCTTTTACCTCCCAAACCTGAAATTGATCTGCAAACCGTATATAAGCGGCCATCGCGCCGCGTCCCAAATCAATGTTAATGTCGCCCAAATAAAAGCTCCCCATATTTTTATCACCGTTGAATACTGAAATTTCTGTGACCTTTGAATTTTCATCTTCCAATGGTGCTAAATTAAACCGTGCCAAATTTTGCGCCTTATTCGACTTGCGCGCAAAATAAGTCGTATCGGCAATAGTGGTTAACAAGCGACGAATCCGCTCTTGATAAACCGGCAAATTAGGCATTTCCTCTAATTTCCACAGACCCTCAGCATAGATAAAAGTTAAAGTTTGTTGATTAGTTTTTAACACAACTTTATCAATATCATTCAGATGCGATGCTAACTGCGGAAAAACCGGTTTATTTTCATAGGTGTCAATTTCATTGCGGTTCATCCAATAAACAGAGGCAATTCCGGCCGCTAAAATAATACCGCACCATAACCCCAGTTGTAACAGTTTTTTATCAAACCACCTACTCATGCCTTTGCTTGAAAAATGACGATGTAACCATAGAAAACGCAACAGTAAAATAGCAAGTAAAAATAGTGGAATGAGGGCAATATTGAAGAAAGCCACACGATTAGCAATCCGCTGAATATTACGAAATGCCGCATAACGCAAATCACTCAATTGTTCCCGCAAATCATTGAGTTGTTGCCGCACACCGGAAATGGCCGCCAATTCATCAGCCGTAAAATTTTCACGTTCTTCAAAATCTTTCTTATTCCAAACTTCTTGCAATGCTTTTTTGGCTCGGTCAATTTCGGTAAATACCACGGTCTCTTTCTGTTTAAATTCCAGAGAATTTATCCGCCGCAAATTTTCAATACCCTTAAATGACCTTATGCTGGAGCGTTTACCGCGCAAACCGAGTAATGTCTGCTCATAAGTCAAATAATCAAGCGCATTAAGCACAAAATTGGCATTATCAAAGCTATT
>ONQU01000068.1 GCA_900320035.1 uncultured Rhodospirillaceae bacterium
AAATTCTATGAAAAAAAAGTAAAATTGACATTGGAACATTGATTATTTTTACACACGTTTGATAATACAACTGTCACCGTAGGAATAAAAGCGATATTTTTCATCAATGGCGTGTTGATAAGCTTTCTTCATGCGTTCGGTACCGCCAATGGCGCAAATCAGCATAAACAATGTCGATTTCGGCAAATGAAAATTCGTGATAATCATATCTAAAATTTTGAATTTGTAACCCGGCGTAATAAAAATATCGGTTTCACCGCAAAACGGTTGCAAAATTCCGTTTTCATCGGCCGCACTTTCCAGCAGGCGCACGGAAGTTGTACCTACGGCAATAATCCGACGTCCTTCCCGCTTAGCCGCATTGATAATGGCGCAGGTTTCCGGCGAAATGACGCCATATTCGGCATGCATTTTATGATTTTCTGTATCATCGGTTTTGACCGGCAAAAATGTGCCGGCGCCAACATGCAAAGTTAAAAACACCCGTTTAACCCCTAAGGCATCAATTTGTTGCAATAATCGGTCGGTAAAATGCAAACCGGCGGTTGGTGCTGCCACCGCTCCCTCATGCTTAGCATAAACGGTTTGATAATCTTCTTTATCGTTATAGCGATTCCACAAACCGGCGATTGGTCGGTCGCGCTTGATATATGGCGGCAACGGCATAGAACCATATTGCTCAAGCAATTTGCCTAAATCATCGGCCGCACAATTAAAGCGAATTAAAACGCCGTCCTCTTGGTCTTTTTGCAACACTTCGGCGCTGAAATTCGATTGTTCGACACTGATTTCATCAGTATAAAAGCGGATAATATCGCCGACATGCAAGCGCTTCGAATTTTTAATAAATGACCACCAACTAAGCCCGTCATCAGGGTGATACAACGTTACTTCCACCAGCGCTTCACCGCGCTGACCATATAATCTCGCCGGAATAACTTTAGTATCATTAAAAACCATCACATCGCCGGCTTTCAACAACTGCGGCAAATCATAAAAATGCAAATCGTGAATTTCGTTATCTTGGGATAAATCGAGCAAACGTGATGTATCGCGCGGGTTGGCCGGCGTTTTAGCAATGAGATCTTTATCCAAGTCAAAATCAAAAATATCCACTTTCATTTTTCTTCGGTCCCTAATTAATATTTTTTACTCTTATACTTTGAGCAATTTATTAAAGCAAGTAAAAAAATTCGCCATTTTTAGAAAATATTAACGGCTGTTGGCTATAAGGATAAAAAAATAATTATGAAAGGAAAGATAAATGAAAAATGTTCTATGGTTAATAGCAATTATGATTATTGCCGGTTGTGCAAATTTAAGTTCAATGCTGGCTTCCGGTGATTCAAGTACGGGTAGTGCAGATGCCTCGGTGCGTAGCCGAATGTATTCGTGTATGTTGAATGATGCACAAAATCGTTTGCAAGCCGGAACATTGTTTAATAATTCTATAACTGCCACGGCACAAGATTTGGCTTCGACCTGCGCCAAAAAGTTAGCGTTGGAATCGATGGGAATCAGTCAACAGTCACAATCTGATGCTGCCAACATTATTAACAACTTAAAAAATTTAGCAAATAATTAGTTGTTGCTAAAAATTCTCAGTTTAAAATTTTTCGGGTTTTATGGGTTTACGATGGCCTAAAAAAGGCAAAGCGTAAACCTATCCTTTTATAAGACGGGCAGTTTGCCGATAGTGGCTATGGGTAATGGCAATGGCTAAAGCGTCGGAGGAATCGTTATTTTTTGGTTTACATCCGGCAAGCAAAACCTGTACCATGGTTTCCACCTGTTTTTTATCGGCACGTCCCACACCGACCAAGGCCTTTTTGATTTTGGTGGCATCATATTCAAACAGGGGTAAATGATTGTAACCGGCCGCTAAAATCACCACACCGCGTGCCATACTCAGTTTTAATGAAGTTTCCGGATTGCTGTTCAAAAATGTTTTTTCAATGGAGGCTTCCTGCGGCTGATATGTGGCAATCACCTCACACAAAGAGCGAAATATGATATCTAACCGTTCTTCTATCGGTTGTTGCGGATTGGTTGGAACAAAGCCGTCCGCAACATACTGCAGACGGCTTCCGCTAATTTCAATAATGCCCCAACCGGTAGAGGATAGACTGGGATCAAGTCCGAGAATACGCATTATTCTTCGCCGGCCAATTGAGCCATAATGTCATCGGCAATATCGGCATTATGATAAACATGCTGGACATCTTCATCATCTTCCAACGCATCAATAAACTCTAAGAATTTCTTAGCGTTATCTAAATCCGTAATTTCCACTTTAACTGTTGGTTTCCAATCTAAACGTGAAGCCGATGGCGTACCATATTTAGCCTCTAGCGCCGAAGTAACAGCTGCCAAATCATCCGGTAAAGTTTCAATTTCATGATTTTCATCATCGGTTACAACATCGTTGGCACCGGCTTCCAAAGCCGCTTCAAACATTTCATCGGCACCGGCCACGCTTACCGGATATTGAATATAGCCGATACGCTCAAAGTTAAACACCACCGAACCGCTCTCGCCCATAGCACCGCCGCGCTTACCAAAAATGGTACGCACATTACCGGCTGTGCGATTTTTGTTATCCGTCAAGGCCTCAACAATGACGGCAACTTTGTTAGAAGAAAAACCTTCATAACGCATCGAAACGAAGTCTGCACCGCCGGCCACCGTGGTTGCTTTGGCAATCGCACGTTCAATATTATCTTTCGGCATACTTTCGGCACGTGCTGCTTGAATCGCCAAACGCAAACGCGGGTTTTTATCAGGTTCCGGCAAACCACTTTTAGCGGCAACGGTAATTTCACGGGCTAATTTAGCAAAAACGCGTGCTTTTTTAGCATCTTGAGCGCCTTTACGATACATAATGTTTTTAAATTGCGAGTGTCCTGACATCTCATTTATCTCCTCAAAAATATTTATTTATGCGCTTTTATAGCGTATTTTTGATAGCCTTTTCAAGTATTTTTTTTAATTTTAGCATAACTTATTGATTCTATCCGAATAATATGGTAAAATAACTTTAATGAGGAGAAAAAAACATGAATGACGATGATAAAGAAGAAGTAAAATCTAAATTGAAAAACGACTTTACCAAATTCAAACACCGCGCTGTTGAAGTTGCAACGTTATTGGTATTGGGCAGCAATACAGCGGCGAATGCCGTAACTGATTCGAGGCCAGATGAAGATTCGACGACCAAGATTGAAGTTAAGGCACCAATACCCCAAACAACTGATGCTGCTCAATTTTATGCTCAGAGTAACACAGCATCCACCGCAGAAAATAATACTTCCAACGATGAAGATACGGTCGGTATGTATAAATGGTTGTATGAAAAAGAAAAAAATCTACTCACAATGAAAGACGGTACTGAGAAAAATGATTTAAATGCTGATATCAATGAAATTCTTTACTATATGACACCGGAACAATTTAATGAGTACCAAATTTATAAAACCAATTGTCAGCAACAAGAAAGAAATGAACGTATGTCCCGTCTGCTCAATAAAGCCAAGGCTAATAAAAAACAAAGAGATGAATTCCATCAAGCAAGATTAGACATTGTTATAGGGCGTGAACCACAAAAGGCACCAACACAAAAGGTTCAATCTCAAAGGTATGGTAACAGTAGTTTGTTAGCCCACAACCGGATCGGTCATCGCAGTAAATAATTCTCTTACGTTTTGCGTTTAAAATTAAAATCCCCTCATGCTTGTATTTAACATGAGGGGAAATTTCATAAGTCTACAAAATTATTTCAAAATCGACTTACCGGCATAAACAGCCATATCACCTAATTCTTCTTCAATACGAATCAGTTGATTGTATTTTGCCATACGGTCTGTACGTGACATTGAACCGGTTTTGATTTGACCACAGTTGGTAGCCACGGCAATATCAGCAATGGTCGTATCTTCTGTTTCACCCGAACGGTGCGACAAAACAGCTGTATAACCATGACGATGTGCCATATCAACCGCTTTCATCGTTTCGGTTAAAGTACCAATTTGATTTACTTTAATCAAAATTGAATTAGCAATACCCTTATCAAAGCCCATTTGTAAACGTGCCGGATTGGTCACAAACAAATCATCGCCAACGAGCTGAACTTTGTTGCCTAAAGCGTCTGTTAACAATTTCCAACCTTCGAAATCATCTTCGGCCATACCATCTTCAATGGAGAAAATCGGGAATTTATCGCACAAACCTTTGTAATATTCCACCATTTGCGCATTGGTATAAGATTTGCCTTCGCCTTCCATTTCATATTTGCCGTTCTTATAAAATTCCGATGAAGCGGCATCAATCGCCAAAACAACATCATCACCCGGTTTATAGCCGGCATCTTTAATAGCATTAACAATAAATGTCAAAGCTTCGTCAGCCGATTTCAAATTCGGAGCAAAACCACCTTCATCACCAACATTGGTATTTTGACCGGCAGCCTTGAGGTTTTTCTTCAAGGTTTGGAAAATTTCCGCACCCATGCGAATAGCTTCTTTAATGGAATCGGCAGAAACCGGCATAATCATAAATTCTTGAATATCAATCGGATTATCAGCATGCTTACCGCCGTTCAAAATATTCATCATCGGAACCGGCAAGGTGCGCGCCATTGTGCCGCCTAAATAACGATAAAGCGGTAAACCGGCTTCTTCAGCTTGTGCTTTAGCCACAGCCAATGAAACCGATAAAATGGCATTAGCGCCGAGTTTACCTTTATTTTCCGTGCCATCGAGTTCAATCATCATGGTATCGATATCAATTTGATCTTCCGCATCATAGCCCGCTAAAGCATCATAAATGGCTTCATTAACATTTTCAACAGCCTTTAACACACCTTTACCGCCGAAACGGGCTTTATCCCCATCACGCAATTCAACAGCTTCATGTACACCGGTTGAAGCGCCACTCGGTACGGCCGCACGGCCAAATGCACCGGATTGCAAAACAACTTCAGCTTCCACCGTCGGTGTACCGCGTGAATCTAAAATTTCTCTAGCGTGAATATCAACAATAGCACTCATTTTTTTCTCCTTTAAAATTAAACTTAAGTGTTGGCTATAACTTAGTTAATTTTAAGCGATTGTCAAGCTGAAAAATGAATAACTGCCGAGTTTGCTCAAACGTTAAACAAAAAGTTCATCAAATCACCGTCTTGAACTAGATAATCTTTACCTTCCGAACGGATTTTACCGGCATCACGGCAACCTTGTTCGCCGCCGAATTTCACATAATCATCATACGAAATCGTCTCCGCCCGAATAAACCCGCGCTCAAAATCGGAGTGAATAATCCCGGCACACTGCGGTGCTTTCATGCCTTTGACAAAGGTCCATGCCCGTACCTCTTTCGGACCGGCGGTGAAATAGGTTTGCAAGCCAAGCAAGTTATAGCCGGCATGAATAATTTTAGCCAAACCGGTTTCTTCCAAGCCTAAAGCGCTCAAAAAATCTTGTTTTTCTTCCGGCGAATCGAGTTGTGCAACTTCGGCTTCAATTTCCGCAGAAATCACCACGCTCTGTGCACCTTCCGCAGCGGCCATGGCAGCCACGCGCGCCGAAAATTCATTGCCGGAAGCTGCCGCATCTTCATCGACATTGCACACATACAAAACCGGCTTGGAAGTCAATAATTGCAACATTTTATAGGCTTTATAAGCCTCTTTATCAGCCGCATCGGGGGCTGCAGTAATTGCCGGCTTACCATCTTCGAGAGCGGCAATAATCGGCTCGGTAACACGGGCAAAAACCGCCGCTTCTTTATCACCGGCGCGCGCTTTTTTCTGCCACTGATCAAAACGCTTGGTCAGCGAATCCAAATCGGCAATCATCAGCTCTGTTTTTACCGTTTCGGCATCACGTATCGGGTCTATTGATCCTTCAACATGGGTAATATTATCATTTTCAAAGCAGCGTAAGACGTGGATAATGGCATCGGTTTCACGTATATTGGCTAAAAATTGATTGCCCAATCCCTCGCCTTTGGAAGCACCTTTGACGAGACCGGCAATATCTACAAATTCCAATTGCGTCGGCACAATGTTTTTGGGTTTAACCATTTCCACCAGCTTATCCAAACGCTTATCCGGCACAGCTACACGACCGGTATTCGGCTCAATCGTGCAAAACGGAAAATTCGCCGTCTGTGCCGCAATGGTTTGCGTTAAAGCATTAAACAATGTTGACTTACCGACATTCGGCAGACCGACAATACCACAATTAAACCCCATATTTCTTACTCCACTTTCATTAAAATCGGCTTATTTTATAATTTATTTACGCAGACTTGGCAAGTAATTTTTTTATTGCAAATTGTCAGTTTCTATGATAGCTTATCTTTGACAGGAAATTATTATAAAATATTTATGGCAGAAATTGTATTAGGGGCAACTATGTGGTCATCCGTGGTTGTTGACCAACCCCAGAAGATTGAATTGAATGGTAATCCGATTGCGGTTACCCTTAGTGTTTATCGTCGCGGTCAAGGTGTTTTTCCGGTAACGATTGATTATCACAACAAGCGTTATTGTGAACTATTATCGCTTCGCCCCGGTGATGAATTATTTATTTCACCTGACGGTGAAGACATCGGAAACATCAGGCGTAATCCTTGGTGGAGAAGGATATGGCTGCGTTTGACATGGTAAAAAAATCCCTAAGTTGCACAAACTTAGGGATTTTTTTGTTTGCAGCTTGTATTAAATTTCCCTTTCTCCGATTTTTTTCAATTGATTGCTTTATAATGGATAACACAGTGTTTTGTGAGTTTTTTTTTACTTGCTTTGATTGAAAATTTTTCATACACTGACCCCAATGATTAATTATTATTAAATTGTTAAATTTATTATTATGAGTGAAATCGAAGCAGGTGCGTTAATGTTTCGCGCGTTGGTTGTTATGGAACCACAAAAAAGCATCGTAAATGACGAACCGACGGTGTGTGTTAGTGTTCGTTATCGCGGCAAGAAAGTGTTTCTGATAGAAATTGATTGCCGTAATCGTTATTTTAATGACCTGTTGTCCTTACGTACCGGTGATGAAATGTATGTTTCGTATGATGGCGAGGACATCTCTAACATCAAGCACAATCCATGGTGGAAAAAACTTTGGTTGCGTTTGATATGGTAAAAAAAAATCCCTAAGTTGCACAAACTTAGGGATTTTTTTATTTGCTAATTGTATTAAATTTCGCCGGCAGCGTAACGTTTTGCCATATCTGATAATTTAATTGCCTTAATTTGATCGGCATGACCAGCCGCCCCAAATGCGATATAGCGCGCTTCGCAAACTTTTTGCATTTCTTCAATTGCCGGTTTCAAATATTTGCGCGGATCAAATTCAGACGGATGTTCCGCATACAGACGGCGAATCGCACCTGTCATTGCCATCCGCGAATCGGTATCAACATTGACCTTGCGCACGCCGGACTTAATACCACGCACGATTTCTTCAACCGGTACGCCATAAGTCTGCGGAATTTGTCCGCCATAAGCGTTAATCAAGTCTTGTAACTCTTGCGGTACCGAAGACGAACCATGCATTACCAAGTGGGTATTCGGCAATTTAGCATGAATTTTTTCAATCACATCAATAGCTAAAATTTCACCATCCGGCTTACGGGTAAATTTATAAGCACCGTGCGATGTACCAACCGCCACCGCCAAAGCATCAAGATGTGTTAAACGCACAAATTCAGCGGCTTCATCAGGATCCGTAACTAAGCGTTTTTTATCTAATTTACCCTCAGCGCCATGACCGTCTTCTTTATCGGCCTTACCGGTTTCGAGCGAACCGATAACGCCTAACTCACCTTCAACCGAAGCCCCAACTGCATGCGCTCTAGCTACAACTTCTTGGGTAACGCGAACATTATATTCAAATGACGACGGCGTTTTACCGTCAGCTTCCAATGAACCGTCCATCATCACTGATGAATAACCGTTCACAATGGCTGATTGGCAAACATCAACGCTGGCACCATGGTCTTGGTGTAAGCAAATCGGCAAATTCGGAAACATTTCAATGCCTGCCGCCACCATATGGCGAATCATCGGATCACCGGCATATTTACGTGCACCGGTTGAGGTTTGTAAAATAACAGGCGCATTAACTTTTTGCGCAGCCTGTAAAACAGCTAAAATTTGTTCCATATCATTGATATTAAACGCCGGCACACCATAATTGTGTTCGGCAGCGTGGTCAAGAATTTGACGCATAGAAACTAAAGGCATATTCATCTCCTTAAAAATTAAATTAACTGCGACGAATATAGGACGTTTGAAAATTTTTGCAAGTTCTTTTTGCAAGGCGGTGATAAAACATGAAGTTCGCTTGTTATCCCAAAAAAAATCACCATATTAAAAATATATATTGACAATATAAAAGTCGTAGTATATAAGCTTTTTTCAGATGCTGTGCCAACATAGCTCAGTTGGTAGAGCTACTGATTTGTAATCAGTGGGTCGGGAGTTCGAGTCTCTCTGTTGGCACCAATAAA
>ONQU01000026.1 GCA_900320035.1 uncultured Rhodospirillaceae bacterium
GAATCGGTAGACGCTGCAGACTTAAAATCTGTTGGGATTTATCCCGTGCCAGTTCAAGTCTGGCCTAGCGCACCAACAAAAAAGCTCTTTCTTGAGGGAAAGAGCTTCTTTGTTGTTATGTTAAATTATCTTCTGTCACCCATCAGCCGCAGCAACATCAGGAACAGGTTCACAAAATCCAAATATAAATTCAAGGCGCCGGCAATTGCTTTGCGTGAAGCCGTATCTTCACTATCTTGACGATAGTACATCATCTTAATGTTTTGTATATCCACTGCCGTTAAGCCGGTGAACAATAAAACCCCGATACACGACAGCGCATAATCCAAACCGCTGCTTTTTAAGAACATATTGACCACTAAAGCCACAATCAACCCTATAAGCGCCATATACAAATAGCTGCCGAGCTTAGATAAATCGCGCTGGGTGGAATAGCCCAGTATCCCCATGCAGCCGAATGTGATGGCCGTCACAAAGAAAACGCGTGTAATGCTGGCACCGCTATAAATAATGAATAAATAAGCCAGCGATGCACCTTCTAACACGGAAAACAGCCAAAATACGGCTTGCACCGCTGCCAAACTTTTCCGCGATAAGACATAATGAAAAGCAAAAATCATCGCTAAAGGCGACAACATCACCAACCAACCAATACCGGAAATCGAAGCTGTCTGCGCTTGATAATCAATATTATAGAGCAATTTTATTAAACCGGTATTGGCAAATAAATAGGCCACCAAACCAGCCACCAGCAAACTTCCGCTCATATAATTAAACACCTTAATCATATAGCTGCGCAAACCCTCATCAACCACTTCCACACTTGGCCGTGCCACCACTTCAATTTGCGAAGACTTGTTTAATTCATTCATTTTTACTTCTCCTTATATTTTCTTCACCTACGGACAATATAGTTTTTTTAGCGGCAAAAATCAATACAATTATTTTGCCGACAAAGGTGTTCCATTCATTTATTAAATATTGTGCGTACCAAAATCGCCACATAGGCCGCGAAACTGATTTTTGGTTTTGGCGAAATAATTTCCCAACCGCGATGGCGCATAATTTCAAACAGGCAAAATGTCACGTTTTTGGTATAGCGCAAAGACATCGCTTCGCGTGGTGGCATCTTCCGCAATATGCGTTCAGCCTTTAAAAATGCCAACTCCGCTTCGCCGGCAAGTAATTCGCGAGCAAAAGCAAAATCGGGCATTTCAATAACCTGAAGCGGCTCAGTAACAGGGATGTTAGCACGTTTTAAAATATCTTTTGGCATATAAAGGCGTCCCTTTTTAGCTTCATCTTTTGTGTCACGCAGAATCAATGTTATGATCACGGCGCGTCCCAAATTTTTAGCTAATTCAGCAGTAGCTGCCGCATGTTTTGCATCAATAATTTGCAAAGCTAATTCAAACGGAACCACGGCTGTGCCGTTTATATATTGCTCAAAAACCAATCTTTCCGGCGCTTGCAAAGGATGCGGTACATTCAGCGCCGCACTTTTTAAAATTTCTTCCCATTGCTTTTGCGGCAAATTGAAACGTAGGCAATTTTTATAAATTTTGCGACCGATATTCGTTGCCGGTACGTGTTTTACATATATATTATCGAGTTCTTCGTGCCACGCTTTCAACAGTTCTTTTTTCTCCGGAAGCGGCATATCAGAGCGCGCCACTCCGTCAATATGGCGGCAAAAAGCAAACAGCGTGAATAAGGCTTCGCGCTTAATCTTCGGTAAACCGCGCATACACCAAAACAGCGCTGGATGAGATTTTTTTACCAAATCACCGACAGACAGCATTAAACACCTTTCTTCCTCATTATCTAAAACAATAAAATATTACTTAAAAACGAATCTATCGTCAAGCGATGAGTTCACTGCTTGTTGATTATTTTATTTGCTCGAGCCATTGTGCAAAATCATTTAAGGCGCGACGACAATAAGCCTCTTTACGTTCTGCACCTTTAATTTTGCGAAATTTACCATTTGCGGTCGTTTCACCTTGAATAGTCGGGAAAATACCAAAATTTATATTCATCGGCTGATACTCGGTTGTGGTATCGTGCAAATGCCCCAACATAGCGCCGGTCGCCGTAGTTGGCGGCGGCAATATCGGCATCTTGCCACACACCAAATCAGCCGCAAAATAACCCGCCATCATACCGACATTAGCGCTTTCAACATATCCTTCACAACCGCTGATTTGTCCGGCGAACATCACATTAGGCTGAGTTTTTAGGCGCAAAAATTCATCTAATAGCAGCGGACTGTTAATGAAAGTATTTTTATGAATCCCGCCAAAACGTGCAAACTCAGCGTTTTCCAACCCCGGAATCATACGTAAAACTCGTTGTTGCTCACCATGTTTCATTTTGGTCTGAAATCCAACCATATTGCGCAATGTGTCTTCTTTATTATCTTGCCTTAATTGCACCACTGCATAAGGCTTTTCAGTGCTGTGCGGATCAGTTAAACCAACCGGTTTGAGCGGTCCGAATAAAAGCGTATCAATACCGCGCTCTGCCATCACCTCAATTGGCAGACATCCGTCAAAATATTGTGGTTCTTCAAAATCATGAAACGGCATTTTTTCAGCTTTCAGCAATTCTCCAACAAAGGCATAATACTGCTCGCGATTGAGCGGACAATTGATGTAGTCATACTTATCCCCCTTGTCGTAACGCGATTGGTACCAAGCTTTGTTAAAATCGATGCTTTCTTTATACACAACCGGCGCAATGGCATCATAAAACGACAAAGCTTGATGTTCTACCTTCGCTAAAATCGCCGCAGCAAAATCAGCACTGGTTAATGGTCCGGTAGCAATAATCGTTAACGGTGCATCCGCTGTCGGAAACTCATTTATTTCTTGGTGATTCACTTCGACCATGGAGGTCGCCAACAGCTTTTCGCTGACCATTTTAGCAAACCCTTCGCGATCAACCGCCAGAGCTCCGCCAGCCGGAACTTTTGTGGCATCGGCACATTGCATAATAAGCGAATCGAAGCGCCGCATTTCTTCATGCATCAGACCGACGGCATTATGCTCGGCATCATCAGAACGTAGAGAATTTGAGCAGACTAATTCCGCAAATTGCGGACTTTTATGTGCCGCTGAAAATTTATGCGGCTTCATTTCAAAAAGTTTTACCTTTATCTCCCGCTTTGCTAATTGCCAAGCGGCCTCACAACCGGCCAAACCGGCCCCGATTATATGTACGACATCTGTCATTTTTGCTCCTTAACTTTAGGGTTTAACCTAAACTGCTTAAAAAATATTGTAAACAACAATTTGCAGATATTTTAAATCTTTTTTAAAACCACCATGTTACGATGTAGCAAAAAGTTAATTGGTTGAGATATAACAATGACAATAGATATTAGAAAAATGCTGTTTTATACTCTTTTCGGCTTTATCGCAACCTTCAATGCTGCCGCTGATGAGGAAAAACCGACTGATTCGCTGGCAGAATATGTGCAAAATGCTGAAACAAATAAGCAGGAAGCTACAGATAAAAAAGAAAAAGGCGAAAGCAATAAAACAGAAGAAGGTGATACTTGGATTAACAACTTGGTCACAACCGTTGCCGAAAAAGGCTCTGCTGCTATTGCCTCGGTGGGACAAGATACGCAAGCACCAATCCATCGCTCTAATGCCTCAGTTTTTGATATTTCCGGCATAATGCTGCGCATGAATCGCGAGCAAACGGCACAAGCCATGCAAAAGCGTGGCTATCGTAAAACCTATGAAAATCTCGAAATTCCGAATTTTATCCGTTGGCGTTATGAAGAACTCTGCCGCAATCAGGGTGTCGTGGGCTTTGAACGTATCGGAAACTGCGTGGTTAAAATGGCAAAGCAGAAAAATTACCAGTATGTTCAACACGAAAAATACGCTAATTTTCACACCAAAGAAGAAATCGAAGTTTTTTATACCAGCAATTTCACCGGTAATAAAGTACATCGCATTATGTACCATACCGAAGCAGCCAATGTTACCGGTAGCGGTGCCAAAGCGGCTTACTTACAAAATTTGAAAGTCTTTGAATTTTGGAAAAAAATCAATCAAAAGTATGGCGTTCCGGATAACAAAGATCAAGTTATCTGGGGGTTAGGTGAAAACAAACCATATTTACAGGCTGCAACTGGCCGATTGATTTTAACCGATCCGATGTTATTGGAACTAGATTATACCCGCATGTCACGTGAAGACCAAAAATTTATGAATACCGCGGTTTACACTTTTTAGGAGTAAAGCAAAAATGGAAAATGCAAAAACTGAGTTGGCAGAGCTTGTGTGTACACGCATCAGCCATGATTTAATCGGTAATATCGGTGCTTTAAATAACATCTTGGAAATTCTCCCCGAAGCCAATGGTGTTTTAGAAGAAAGCGATTTAAGCGTTTTAGAAACGGCCGCACAAACTCTAAGCGCCCGCCAGCAGTTTTTCCGCGTTGCTTTCGGGCAAGAAACCACCGCGATTACACCAGATAAATTACAGCAAATTTGCCAAGATTATCTGCATGTAACCGGTAACCGCACTTATCCTCTTGATTTTGAGTGTAATAATATGGCTCCGGCAGTGGCTAAAATTCTATGCTTGTGCCTAATGATTGGTGCCGAAGTATGCTTACGCGGCGGTCATATTAAGGTGCAAGTCGGCCAAAAAATAACGGTTACAACAACTTCTCAAACCCCTTTATCGGCTCCCAAAATCGCCGTCTATGAGCAAATTTTAGCCGGAAAAACACCAACTGAAAATACCGCCCAATTTGTTCAGCTAATTTATTTGCAAGCGCTACTTGGTGGTGATGTTCCATTAAAACTGTCAGCAACTGAAAATGAAATGACTTTAATTATTGGTTGATAATTAAAGGTTACAACCTCTATATCATAAAAAGACAATAACCCGATATATGTTTTTAGTGCTAAAGCATATATTGCTTTCGGCGTGTTGATAACTAGAATTAAGAGCGGTCAACAATAAGGAGGGCACTATGGAAAATGGAACTTCTTTTATCGGACTTGACTTTTCGCCAGAACTTAATATGGCGCGCTACTTACAAAACATTCGCAAATTTCCGCTTTTAAGCCAAGATGAAGAATATCAACTGGCTGTTGAATATAAACAAACCGGTGATAAAAATATTGCCTATCGTTTAATTACCTCACATCTGCGTTTGGTGGTCAAAGTGGTATCACAATACAAAGGTTACGGTCTTCCCGTCAGTGAAATGATTTCTGAGGGCAATATCGGCCTGATTTACGCTATCGACCGCTTTGAGCCGGATAAAGGCTTTCGCTTTTCCACTTATGCTTTGTGGTGGATTAAAGCCGCCGTGCAAAAATATATTCTGAACTCTTGGTCATTGGTCAAACTTGGCACGACGGCCGCCCAAAAGAAGCTGTTTTTTAATTTACGCAAAATCAAAAACCAACTTAATCTGACCGATGATCGCGAACTTTCATCGCAAATTTTGCAAGATATAGCTTCATCGCTTGATGTCAGCGTACAAGAAGTCACCGACATGAATACGCGCCTTAAGGCTCATGACGGTTCGCTCAATGCCACGGTTGATAATGATGACGGCGACGGTGCGGCCGAATGGCTTGATTTTATATACGATACCAAACCCAATCAAGAAGAACGTTTGGCTTACCGCGAAACTCTAAATTATCGACGTAGACTTTTCAATCAAGCGATTACCGTCCTTAATCCCCGTGAAAAAGATATTCTCTATCAACGCCGTCTGGCCGATGAGAACGCCACATTGGAAGATTTAAGCCGCATCTATAACATATCAAAAGAACGGGTACGACAAATTGAACTGAATTCCATTCGCAAAATATCGAAAGCAATTGAAACCATGCAGTAATACTAAATCACGCGTAACAAATTCGGCACATTGGTCCACAAAATATATCCTTCGATCGGTCGATTAGGATAAATACGACGTACCAACTCGGCGTAAGCGGCCAACTGTTTTTTATAAGCCGGCGGTGTTTCTGCCAAATTTGGCGCCGCCGGTCGATTGGTTTTAAAATCGACAACCAAAATCTTATCATCCAGCACCACCAACCGATCAAGCTGTGCTGAAATAATTTTCCCCTCAACTTCGCCCATAATCGGCACTTCGGCACGCGCCTTATCGCTAAAAATGGCAGCATACCGTTCATCTTCAAGCAAATTCATAACCTCGCTGATAATTTGTTGTTGTGCGGTCGGACTTAAATCATCGGCATAATGCCGCAAAAATTCCGCCATAACCTGCCGTCTCTCACCACTGGTCTGCGGCAGATATTGCAACAATTTATGAATAATCGTCCCACGCCGATAATAGTTACCGTCTGCCGCCAATGGTGAAATCGAATCAGCATCGTCTTCATCTTCGTTTTTAGATGGGGTCCATGGTTTAGCCAAAGCAGAAGCATCGGCAATGTTTTCACTCATCCACTGCGGCTCGGCCAATCTCGTAACAACAAAAGGCTCGCCTTTTTTCTGCTGCTTAGCAATAATTGCCGGCGAATACTTTTGCCACAATATATCCGGTGTAGAAACTTTTCCCTGTTCATCACGAAGATGCTGACGACACATATTATACCACGAATCTTCCGGTACTTTAGGACTGTTTCCACTTTGAAAACCGCAAATATATAATCGATCTTCGGCACGGGTTAAGGCCACATAAAGCAAACGCTTATTTTCTTCCAAAAGTTTTTGTTTTTGCTTTTCTAAAACCTTATCGCAATTATCTTCATAATAATCCTTATTCAAAGGATAATACGCCACGTCGCCATCAATAAGCAGATTTTGCTCACGATTAAGCGTCTTTACAAAACCGGCATCCGGCAAAAATACCACCGGTGCTTGCAAACCTTTGGAATGATGTACCGTCATCAAACGTACGGCATCAACATCTTTACTGTCGGTTTCGCGCTTAATTTCCGCCTCAGCTTGAGCAAACCAACGAATAAAACCTTGCAAGGTCGGTGTATTATCTTGCTCAAACGTCAACGCTAAATTTATAAATTCATCGAGCGCATCTTCGATTTCCATTCCCATCCGCGCTGTCATTTTATAGCGCCCGTGCCACAAGGTTAAAACCTCGTTATACAATTCAAACGGTCGTACGTAATCCACCTTATTTAACAAAGTTTGTAATTGATCATAAACCGCACAATAGCGTTCATTTTTAGCCACTTGTTGCCATAGTGAGGCTTGCCCGCGACCATAACAAAGTTCGGTTAAATCATCATCATCTAAGCCAAACAATGGCGATTTCAGAACCTCGGCCAACGACAAATCATCGTCCGGTAATAATAGAAATTTCCCTAATGAAATTAAATCCTGTACCACAATTTCGCGACTTAAAATCAGTTTATCGGCACCGGTAATCGGTACATTATTTTTTTTGCAAGCGCGGATAAATTCGTTAACAATACTGCTCCGGCGTTGCACCAAAACCATAAAGTCACGATATTGCAGCGGTTGTGAAGTATTTTTACTTTCCTCGCGTAAGCGGACAATTTCTGCCACAATGGCATCTGCCATCTGTTGTTTTAAGGAAATCTCACTGGTTACTAAAAGCTCCGGTAACGCGGCGGTTTTTTCCTTTTTTGCCGTGGTCGGTTTTAATAAAAACGGCCAAATTTGTACGTTACCAAACTCACCGGCACGCGCCGCAATATGATTGACCTTTTCATTTTTACCCACCACACCTTGGGCCATCGCCGGCGCCGCAAACAGCTCATTAACGGTTTCCAAAATAGCCGGTGCGGAACGAAAAGATACGGCCAAATCAATTTTATTAAAACAGTTGTGTACCCCGTTTGCCGCTTCAGCCATGGCATCATATTTATCCGGATCGGCGCCTTGAAAACTGTAAATAGATTGCTTGCGATCACCAACCGCAAAAATCGTTGACGCTGTCTTAAGACCATCACCCGCCAAAAACTCTGCACTCAGCGCTTCTATAATCTCCCATTGTGCCGGTGAAGTATCTTGAGCCTCGTCAACCAAAATATGGTCAATACCGCCGTCCAATTTAAATAATACCCAATCGGCCATGTGTGATTTTTGTAGTAACCGCCCGGTTACCAAAATCAAATCGGTATAATCCATTTTACCGTGACGATGTTTGTAAGCTTCATAACGATTGATAAATTCCGTTGCCACCGCCATTAAATTAAGCGTCGTTTCATACAGTTTTTGGCGCACTATTTTTTGCCGATATTCTGCCGCACGCACTTTTTCATTGTCAATCCATACGGCAAACTCGGCATCTGCCTGCCGCAATTTAGTGCCGGCAATATTTTTAGCGCTAAATATTGCCAGATAATTTTCAAAGTCAGTCTGCGGAAAACCGCGCGCCAACATCATAGCCATTTGTGCCGAATTTTGCTTATCACATTCGTTTTTTCCGCTTTGCCACAGCGGTAAAAACTTTGCCACGACTACACGGTCAATATCATTCATATATTCAGCCACAATATCATCAACGGTTGCTTGCGGTACAATTTGCAAACGCCGCTGCAATGCTTGGGCAAAATCCTCCGACGATTGAAACCGACACAGCAAAGATGCAATCTCACTTCGCTTCTCGGCAATATTTTTCATCACCTGCGGAAAACTTTTTTCATCCATGCGCACATTCAAATATTGCAACGCCCGACTAAGTGGCGAATCCGGTGTTAATTCGGCCTCAATCTGCATTTTACTTTGTAAACGATGCAATACCTCATCAACTTCCCGATCTTCCATAATATCAAAATATGGCAAAATCTCTGCTTCCAACGGAAAGCGTTGCAGTACTTCTTGGCAAAAACTGTGAATGGTCTGAATTTTCATACCGCCGGGGGTGTCTAATAAAGCCGCGAATCGCGTACGCGCCATTTTTTTAATGCTCGTCAAATCAGCTTCACTCTTAATTTCATCACCCAGTAAATCATATAAACTTTGCGCCAAATCATCTTCACGCATCACCGCCCACTCACTTAAACGCTCGGCAATACGCGTTTTCATTTCGACCGCCGCCGCCTTGGTGTAAGTCAAACAAAGAATTTTAGAAGCATCAATATTTTTAAGCAGCATCCGTAAGACTCGATCCGATAACACCCGCGTTTTACCGGTACCGGCAGAAGCGCTAACCCACACCGATCGCAAAGGATCAGCTGCGGCTCGTTGCTGCTTGCCGGCCAGTTGGCGCAATCTTTTTCTTTCGTACTCATAGCAATTTTCCGCATCTGATGCCATTTTTTATTCCTCTTTGTCTTCGCAAATTCCCCATTCCTGATAGCGTGCCAAATGTTCATAGTCCGAATATTTCGGCGTACTGGACGGATCAGGCTTATAAACATACGGTGCCGGCGGTATTTGCTCATAAAACTGGTGCAAACGCTGTTTAATATTAGCCGCTGTTATAGCAATCACCTGTTCGCTGGCAACCTCATCAAGCTCTTTGCAATCTTTTCC
>ONQU01000074.1 GCA_900320035.1 uncultured Rhodospirillaceae bacterium
CGCTTAAGCGCAAAGCAACCATGGTTTCGGCAAATTCCGGATCGTCAGTTTGACCGCTGAGTGACATAAAATAAGTACCTTCCGCATCATCACCGAGATACTTGAAATATTCTTTGGTAGCGGCGTATTTATCGGTAAATATCATAAAATCATGCCATTCGCTTTTTAAGTAGCGCGCAATTTTTTTAATGTTTGCCGCCGAACCGGTGACAAAAGCAACTTTAACACCATCTGCCACAATTTGAGCAGCCAAACTTTCATAATCTTTGTTGGTTTGTTGGTAAGTGTAGTTTTTCAGCATGGCTAATTTACCATGTTTTTGAAATTGTTCCTGAATGGCTGTTGCCATTTCAATACTGGCAATATTTTTGGTATTGCTGATCAAAGCAATAACCTCGCCTGCTAAATGAGTGTTGTAATAATCAAAAAAATCCGCCGCTTGTTGCGAACTGTAACCTAACATTTTAATTAGGCCTTTTTGTTTAGTATTTTTATGCGAATCGCTAACTGTATTCGGAATAATCTGCACAATATTGGCTTGGGCATAAATTTCTGCCACTTCGGCAAGCGCATTGTCGCAATACGGACCAATCACCAATGCAATATTGCGATGTTTTTGCAAAGACAGCATTTGCGCGGTAGAAACAGCAATATTATCATTACATTGGTCGTCAATCGGTAAAATATTTATTTTTTGCTTTAGAAGACCGCCGTCTTCGTTAATTTCATCAACGGCATTTTGCACGCCGGCTAACAGCTCTGTTCCTTCCGTTAGGTAAACGCCGGCTCTGGGCGTAATCACCGCTACTGTAACAGCCGCCTGTGTTAGGGGCGGAAACAGCCAAACCAAAAGCCAAAATATATTTCTCAACCAATTAATCATAATAACGCTTTAGCAAAAAAAATTGATTTTTGCAATAAATTGTTGCCAAGATTATCAATCTAATATATATACTACTTTAATTTGCGGAGAAAAATATGACCGAAAGCAAGTATATCGAAATCAAGGGCGCACGCCAGCATAATTTAAAGAATATCAACGTCAAAATTCCTAAAAATAAATTGACGGTAATTACCGGTCTGTCAGGTAGCGGTAAGTCATCATTGGCATTTGATACCATCTATGCCGAAGGGCAGCGGCGCTATGTAGAGAGTTTATCAGTATATGCTCGCCAATTTCTTGATTTAATGAGTAAACCTGATGTCGACTCGATAGAAGGTTTGTCACCGGCTATTTCAATTGAACAAAAAACCATTTCACATAATCCGCGCTCCACGGTGGGAACAGTGACGGAAATTTATGACTATATGCGCTTGTTGTGGGCGCGTGCCGGCACGCCTTACTCGCCGGTGACAGGGTTGCCGATTGAGGCGCAATCATCAACGCAAATGGTGGATAAAATTCTGACTTATCCGCAAGGTTCTAAGCTAATTTTGCTTTCGCCGTTGGCACGTGATAAAAAAGGTGAGTTTAAAAAGGAATTTGCCGAACTGCGCAAAAAAGGTTTTCAGCGTTTAGCGATTGATGGCGAAATTTACGATATTGAAGAACTGCCGAATTTAAATAAAAATCAAAAGCACAATATTGATGTGGTTATTGACCGTCTGGTGATCAAAGATGGTATCGCAACACGGTTAGCACAATCGGTAGAAACGGCTCTGAAGTTGAGCGGCGGTCTTTTATATGTGGAAAATATGGCCGATAAATCGCGCACCACATTTTCTTCTAAATTTGCCTGTCCGGTTTCCGGTTTTACCATTGAAGAAATTGAGCCGCGCCTGTTTTCTTTTAATAATCCGCAAGGTGCATGTCCGCATTGTGGCGGCTTGGGAGCCAGTTTGTATATGGATCCGGAACTGGTGGTACCAAATGAAAATTTGAGTTTGGTAAATGGAGCGATTGCGCCGTGGTCAGTCAGCAGCCATTCGATTTTTTATCGGCAAACACTGAATAGTCTGTGTGAATATCTGGGCATTTCAAATAAAACGCCATGGAAAGATTTACCGGCTTATGCGCAAGAAACAATTTTATATGGTTCGGGCAACCACTGTGTGCCGATGGTTTATTCTAAATGGGTGACGGATAAGCCGTTTGAGGGGGTTATTCCGAATATGGAACGGCGTTTTTTGGAAACCGATTCGGCAGCCGTGCGTGAAGAATTGGCGCATTATCAATCGGCGGCACCGTGTGAGGTTTGCCATGGCAAAAGGCTGAAACAAGAAGCCTTAGCGGTTAAAATAGGCGGTAAGGATATTATTGAAGCCGCCGATGTATCGATTAAACAAGCTTTGGCATGGTTTAGAACGGTTGAAGAACAGCTTTCGCCGCAAAAACGCGAGATTGCCCATAAAATTGTTAAAGAAATCGTTGAACGTTTGAATTTTTTGAACAATGTCGGGTTGGATTATTTATCGCTGATGCGGCAGTCCGGTACACTTTCCGGCGGTGAAGCGCAACGTATTCGTCTGGCTTCGCAAATTGGCACCGGTTTAACCGGTGTGCTGTATGTGTTAGATGAACCGTCAATTGGTTTACATCAACGCGATAATGATAAGTTACTGGATAGTTTGACGCGGTTGCGGGATATCGGAAATACGGTGATTGTGGTGGAGCATGATGAAGATGCCATGCGGGCCGCCGACTATTTGATAGATATGGGGCCGCTCGCCGGTTCTAAAGGTGGTGAGATTACGGCAGCCGGTACGGTTGATGAAGTTTTGCATAATCAAAAGAGTCTGACCGCGCAATATTTGAACGGTAAAAAACAAATTGAGTTGCCGGCTAAACGGCGTAAAGGCAATGGAAAATTTTTGGAATTAACCGGTGCGCGAGTGAATAATTTGAAAAATATTGATGTCAAAATTCCGCTTGGTACCTTAACCTGTGTAACGGGTATTTCCGGCAGCGGCAAATCATCGCTGATCTTAGAAACGCTGTTTAAAGCGGTGGATAAAGAATTAAACGGCAGTCGGGTGCCGCCGGGGGCTTATGATGAACTCAAAGGTTTGGAAAATATTGATAAAGTCATTGATATTGATCAATCACCAATTGGGCGCACACCGCGTTCTAATCCGGCAACTTATACCGGCGTTTTTACAAATATCCGCGATTGGTATGCTAATTTGCCGGAGGCTAAAGCGCGCGGCTATACTTCCGGTTATTTTTCCTTTAATGTGGCCGGCGGACGCTGTGAAGCTTGCAAAGGTGACGGCGTAATGAAAATTGAAATGAATTTTTTGCCTGATGTTTATGTGCCTTGCGATGCTTGCCACGGCACGCGCTATAATCGCGAAACACTGGAAGTGAAATATAAGGATAAATCAATTGCCGATGTACTGGATATGACCATTGACGACGCTTATGTGTTTTTTGAAAATATTCCGAGCATTAAACATCGTTTAGATGTTTTGCGGCGCGTGGGGTTAGGTTATATTAAGTTAGGGCAGTCGGCACCGACACTTTCCGGCGGCGAAGCACAGCGAATTAAACTGACAAAAGAGTTGAGCCGCAAAGCTACCGGACGTACGCTGTATATTTTAGATGAGCCGACCACCGGTCTGCATTTTGAAGACATTAAAAACCTAATGAATGTGTTGGAAATTTTGGTGGAAGAGGGTAACACGGTGGTGATTATTGAGCACAATCTCGATGTGATTAAAATGGCCGATTATATTATTGACGTAGGGCCGGAAGGCGGTGACGGCGGCGGCGAAATTATTGCCACCGGCACACCGGAAGAAGTGGTCAAAAACAAGCGTAGCTTTACCGGCAAATATTTGAAAGGAAAATTGGGATAGCTTTATTCATCCTCAATCATAATCCGCATTTTTTTGCCGTAGAGATGAAGCAATTTAAGCAAGGCATTGGCTTCTATAGCCTTACCCAGCTCCATTGTATCAATTAAATCTATCGGTACATGAGAGCGTTTCGCAACCTGATATATAAATAAATGCCGCTCCTGACGTGCAAACCACAATTCTTTGCCGATTTCGTGTATGGTATTTTTATCGAGTGTAATTGTATTATCTATCATTTTCAGAACTCCCTTCTGGTTTTTGTAAAAATTTAAAACAAAAACCTTGCTTTTCTCAAAGCAAGGGGAGTTCGTAACTGCTATCGTTGAACAGTATGGTTTATTCAATATATTCAACCATCTCCCCTTAAAGGGATATAAACGATAAGGAGTTACGATACTCCATCAGCCGAACACCGGCTGATAGGATGATATTAATTCAATTTTCTTTTTTGTAAAGAGTAAAAAATGGTTTTTTGCTTTTGATGTTTTACCGCACTTAAAGTGCGTTTCTATTGTCATTGAGAACGAATGTTAGGAATCTCCGCACGTTAGTGCGGTTTTGCGGTCATCTCTCCAAACCGCAAGGTTTGGTCAAGAAATCTACCGCTTTGTTTTTTCTTTAATTTGTAGGTCGCTGGACGTATTTGCCTGACGGCAAAGCGAGCGATGACCTTTATTTTTTACCGAACTGGCGTTCAGGGAGTTAGGATACTCCGCCGATAAAACCCTCACCGACATTTATCATATTAAATTATTCAAAATAAATCGCAAGGGAAATTTAAAAAATCGTCACACCGGCATAATGATTAACCGTTAATGTGGCGCAAATGGCCAGCACCCAGCAAACGGCCGTATATAAAAGCGGATATTTTAACAGCGGACTGCGTAAATTCATATCCGGATTAGGTTTGCTGGGAATCAATAATAATGGTAAAAATATTATAATTTGCAGTGGTGTTACTGCCTTATTGATATTCATCCAAAAATCAGTCACTGAGTTATCTATAAAATGGCATCCTTTACCGGCAATCATCATAATCGTAACCGCTAATATCCAAAACGTTCCTTTTGAACTAAAATCTCGGCAACGTTTTTGCACCAAAAGCAAAACACAATAAAAGGCTATTAATTCCGTAATATAAGACAGTTTTAAGGAATATTTTTCTACATTAATGGGCTGAAATAGGACATATAACAAAAGTAAGGCTATCGCAAATTGTTTACGTGTAATGATGTCGTCAAATGAAAACATAAAACGAATAATAGATTTCCAACCTGCAAAAATCTCCTTTATTTCCTGCCACATTTGTTTCATTTTTATACACATAAAAAAAGAACTTTTAACGAAATGTATTATAAAAATACACTCCGTTAAAAGTCAAGAAATAAATTTTATGGTTTATTTTATAGTTTTGAACCTAATTTTCTACCATAATAATATTGCATACCTGCTGCACTGGTATCAATCGCAGAATTAGCCAACCGATTGGCATATCCTAATCCGGCTTGGTCTGCTCGATTTTGCAATCTGTTTTGACGATTGGTATAGAAATCATAGGTTAAATTATCCGTAACCTTTCCATATAATCCTCCCGTTAAACCGTTGGCAAAACGTTCTACGCCGCCGATTATGCCTTCGCCAAAGCCGGTAGCCGAGCCCATCACCACATCGCCCCAATTAGCTTTCGGCATAATGTGATGATTGTGTATAACATCATCATTTCGTTCTTCAATGCTTTTCACAATCGGTGATTTTACCGGCTCATAAAATGTGCGGCTGCCCACCGGCGTGGTGATGGTGACGGGATTAGAAAAATAAAACCACTGCTATATTCTGACAATTTTTATGCTACACAAGTTACCTAATATCAATCGTGTTTCTTATATTTTTATAATATTTTCATTATTTTCATAATTTAGACTTGCATTTTGCATTATTTTTTATATGTTCAAGATATGATGAAACGGATTTTTTTAGTGCGACACGGGGAGACAGAATATAATGCGCGCGGCATCTGCCAAGGGCAATTGCTTGATGTCGGTCTTAATGAGCGTGGGCGCGAGCAGGCACAAAATTTGGCCGCTATGTTGCAAGAAAAAAATATCGGAGCTATTTACAGCAGTCCGCTGAAGCGGGCACGGCAAACCGCTGACATTATTGCCCAAAGCCTAAATTTACCGGTTAACGAACATCCGCAATTAGTTGAAGGAAATTTTGGGGCAGCTGATGGGACATCGATGGATATTGTGCGAACATGGTCAACGTATCCGCTTTGGATTAATCCGGATCCGAAATATGATGATGTGCACTATGCAAACGGCGAAAGCAAACGGCAGATTCGTGCGCGCGTTTTAGCGGCACTCAATGAAATTTGCACGCATGAAAAGGCCGAAAATATTTTGATTGTAGCGCACAGCGCCATTGTGCGCTTTTTAAGTTGGGCAATCGGGCAATATATTCAGCAAGTTCCCAACGGTGCGGTTTTTGAGTTTATTTTTGAAAATGGAGCATTGTTGCCAGCGCGGCCTGAGAAACTGCTTCTACTTTCGTGCTGCGCGCCATGCTCATGTGCGGTGATTAAAACATTGGCCGAGGCTAAGCGCAATTTTGCGGTTGTTTTTTATAATCCTAATATTCGTCCTTATGCGGAATATCTTAAGCGCCGAGATGAAAATGAACGCGTTTGTCGCTTATATGGTGTTGACTTTGTTGAACTTGAGTATGATAATGAGCGGTGGTGTGTTTTAACTAAAGGCTTAGAAAATGAGCCGGAACGCGGCAAGCGATGCTCGGTATGCTTTGAAATGCGCCTAAAGCGGGCGATGGAATATGCTCTTGCCAACGGATATACCGCGGTAGCTTCGGTGCTTGGCGTTTCACGATGGAAAAATTTGGCACAGGTTGATGCTGCGGCACATGATGCTTCGGCTGCTACCGGTTGTTTATACATTAATGTTGAGGGGCGTAAAAACGGTATGCAGGAATTGCGTGCCGAACTGATTAAAGAGCTGAACTTATATAATCAAATTTATTGTGGCTGCAAACCGCAGAATAAAATAGGAGAAAATTAATGGAAAAAATTATACCAAGCAAACTGCAAAAAGGTGATAAAGTGATGGTTGTTGCGCCATCGCGCGGTTTAAAATTGATTGGTCAGGATTGTCGGCAAATTGCTGAAGAACGGTTGCGGCAAATGGGGTTGGAGGTTGTTTTTGCGCCGAATACCATTGATGAAAATTGGGACGCTGTCGGCAGTTGGAAAGCAACAGCGCGTGCCGCTGATTTAATGACGGCGTTTGCCGATAAAACGGTGAAAGCCATATTTACTGTTATCGGTGGTTTTAATTCCAACCAAATATTGCCGCTTTTGGATTTTGATATTATTCGCGCCAACCCGAAAATTTTCTGCGGTTTTTCCGATATCACAGCGTTGCATGCCGCAATTAATGCTAAGACCGGTTTAGAAACCTACTACGGTCCGCATTACAGTTCGATTGGTATGAAGCACGGCTGTGAGTATACACTCGATTATTTGCAAAAAATGCTGTTTAGTGATGCTCCGGTAGAGATAAATCCGTCAGCTGAATGGAGCGATGATTTATGGTTTATTGACCAAGAAAAACGCACGTTTATGCCAAATGACGGTTTTTGGAATATTCACAATGGCAAGGCCTCAGGAACAATTGTCGGCGGTAATTTGTGCACGTTTAATTTGTTATTAGGTACGGACATGCGGCCGGCATTTAAGCAAGATACCATTTTAATGGTTGAAGATGATGCCGGAAGTTCAGCCGCTGTTTTTGATCGCAATTTGCAAGCACTTTGTTATCAGCCGGATTTTAAAAATGTCAAAGGCTTGGTTATCGGTCGTTTTCAGAAGGATTCGCAGATTAATAGGGAAGCTTTGGAGTTGATCATTAACAATAAGCCGGAACTTAAAAATATACCGGTGTTGGCTAATGTGGATTACGGGCACGCTACGCCGATTATAACCATTCCGCTGGGTGGTCGGGCAACGCTTGATAACGGCAAATTAACCTTGGAAAAATAACATAAGCATAGCGATATATGGGTTGAAAAGGATATTTAGAACGCTATTTAATAAAAAATTAAAAAATCGTTATTTTTGCTATTGACAGCGGCAAAAACTTATGTATATTACAAGCCATTGCTTTATGTTTAAATGAA
>ONQU01000075.1 GCA_900320035.1 uncultured Rhodospirillaceae bacterium
CCGGAACAGTGTAAATTTATTATGATTGATCCGAAGCAATTAGAGTTTTCGATGTATAACGGTATTCCGCATTTATTAACGCCGGTGATTACTGATCCGGCCAAAGCGGTGGTTGGTTTGAAATGGGCGGTGCGCGAAATGGAAGATCGTTATCGGGCGATGGCGCTCATTAATGTTCGCAATATTGCCGGATATAACCAGAAAGTGGCCGATATGGTAAAATCCGGTAAAGAGATGAAAAAGACGATTCAGACCGGTTTTGATAAAGATACCGGTCAGCCGATTTATGAGGAACAGATTATTGATACGTCGCCAATGCCGTATATTGTGATTGTGGTTGATGAAATGGCCGATTTAATGTTAGTTGCCGGCAAAGAAGTGGAGGCGGCCATTCAGCGTTTAGCGCAAATGGCACGGGCTGCCGGTATTCACTTGATTATGTCAACGCAACGTCCGTCAGTAGATGTCATTACCGGTACGATAAAATCAAATTTCCCGAGCCGAATTAGTTTCCACGTGACCACCAAAATCGACAGCCGCACCATTTTAGGCGAGCAGGGGGCTGAACAGCTTTTGGGTATGGGCGACATGCTTTATATGCCGTCGGGAATGCGACCGGTGCGCGTTCATGGTTGTTTTGTAAAAGATGAAGAAGTGGAAAGTGTGGTGGAATTTGTGAAAGCGCAAGGTGAACCGCAATATGTGGCGACAGTGACTGAAGGTGAATTAAACAGCAAAGATACGCCGATATTTGATAAAGGAGAAATGGGCGCCGGTGGCGACAGTGATGATGAACTTTATCGTCAAGCGGTGGAAATTGTACGTGCCGATAAAAAAGCCTCAACCAGTTATATTCAGCGCAAATTGCGTTTAGGTTACAATCGTGCCGCTGTTTTGATTGAGCGTATGGAAGACGAGGGGATTGTGACACCGCCGGATAGAGTGGGGCGCCGTGCAGTGGTCGGTTTTGATGATTAGTTACTACTGATTTGTTCGTTCAAGTTATTGTTGTATAAGAATAAATTTATATCATAATAGTAGAAAAATACAATCAAAGATATAATAATTTACAATTGACAACCATGATATAATATTCTATATCTTACGTAATAACTGTTTATGAAAGGACAAGCCATGAAACAAGGTAAATCTCTGCGCGGCAGAACAGAAGATAACGAGCCTAATCCGATAGATATTCACGTTGGCAAAAGAATTCGTTTGCGCCGGACAATCTTGCACATTACGCAGCAGCAATTGGCCGAAATGTTGGGCTTAACTTTTCAGCAAGTACAAAAATATGAAAAAGGATTAAATCGTGTTGGCGCCAGTCGCTTGTGGGACATTAGTCGTGTTCTTGATGTACCGATGGGGTTTTTCTTTGAAGATATTGATGAAAGTTCGGCACAACGCAGTCCGATGATGCTCAATAAAGACATGACGGATATGTCTTTTCATGATGTGCAACCGATTGTTGATGATGATCCGATGAAGCGTGCAGAAACGCTGGAATTGGTGCGTGCGTATTATAAAATTACCAATCGCGCCTTAGCTAAAAATATTTTCAATATCTTGGTCACTTTATCACATTCCAGTTATAACGAACCGGATTTTGACGAGCAAGATGATGACGAATGATTTAGATTTATTACGCAGTAAACCGAAATTTTTTGGTCGCCGCAAAGGACGGACCATTCATAAGGCGAAAAGTTTTTTGCTGGAAAATTTGTTGCCAAGGCTTCGTTTACCGTTGAGCGAGAAAATCAATATTGATGAATGTTTTACTGCGCCTAAACAAAATTATTGTTTGGAAATTGGTTTTGGTGACGGCGAGCATTTAGCCGCCTTGGCTTTAGCTCAGCCGAATACGGGGTTTATCGGCGTTGAAGTGTATCAAAACGGTGTAGCAAATTTGCTAAGTTTATTGACCGGTATTAAAGAAGGTGATGAATGTTGTGCGGCAGATGAGATTTGCTTTAGCAACGGGCGAGGCGATAATGTTCGTGTTTACGATGACGATGTGCGCTTGCTGTTTGCCGCTTTACCGGACGGGGCATTTACAAAAATATATTTATTGTTTCCGGATCCGTGGCCGAAGAAAAAACATGCCGGTCGGCGTTTTATTAACCCAGATAATTTGCGCGAATTATCACGACTATTGAAGAAAGGTGGTATTCTGCAAATTGCCACTGACCATCAGGTCTATAAGCGTTGGGTTATGGAACAAATGCGCCATAATCAGGATTTTGAGTGGACGGCAAAATGTTCAAATGATTGGCGTTTGCCACCGGCAGATTGGCATGAAACAAAATATCAACGTAAAGCTATTCGCGAAGGGCGTAAGCCGGTTTTCTTTGAATATAAACGTGTTTAATTTATTTAATAATTAAAATCAAACGGTCTTTAACGCCGGTAACCGTAGCGGTATCACCTTTTTTAAGAGCTTCATCTGTAATAGCCAACCAATAGGTATCGCCAATTTTAACTTTGGTTTGATTGTCAACCACATTTTCGCTGACAGTTACTTTTAAGCCGACATACTGCGCCGCTGAATCGTTGAGGTTGTGATATGCCTGCGGTGTTTGCATTTTTTTGAAAACATAACCGTAAACAAACAATCCCAATAAGGCAAATATGGCTGAAAAAACAGCAAACCAGATTAATTGTGTGGTTAAAATTAAAGGGCTGAACCAGATTAAAATACTCATGGCAAAAGCGGCGAATCCGAACCAAATCAGATAGACACCGGGTACAATTAATTCTAACAACGAAAGTACCAAGCCGATGACCACCCAATTGGTTACATCGGAATTAAAAATTGCCCAGTTCATTATTTAGTCTCCTTTTTAGGCGATGTTGAGGCCACGTCTTTTACCAGTTCGGCAATACCGGCGACGGTGCTCATTACTTGTGATGTATCCATCGGCAGCATCAGCAATTTTTGATTAGGCGAAGTGACAATGCCTTGTAAAGCCTCAATATATTTTTGGCCTAAGAAATAATTGAGCGCTTTCGGGTCACCTTTAGCAATAGCTTCTGAAACCATATAGGTAGCTTTGGCTTCGGCTTCAGCTGAACGTTCGCGTGCTTCGGCCTCACGGAAAGCGGCTTCTTTTTTACCTTCAGCTTCTAAAATGGCGGCTTGTTTAGAGCCTTCCGCTTGTAAAATTTCTGACTGCCGTTGTCCTTCAGCTTCCAAAATATCGGCACGTTTATTGCGTTCGGCTTTCATTTGTCGTGCCATGGCATCAATTAAATCCTTCGGTGGCGTAATATCTTTAATTTCAACGCGTGTTACTTTAACGCCCCAAGGAATGGTGGCAACATCAACCACCGACAACAATTTCTGATTAATTTCATTGCGTTGCGAAAGCAGTTCATCAATTTCCATACTGCCGATCACGGTACGAATGTTAGTCATAACTAAGTTCATGATAGCATAGTCTAGATTTTCTACTTGATAAGCGGCATTAACAGCGTCTTGAATTTGATAAAACAGCACGCCGTTAACCGTTACCATAGCGTTATCTTTGGTAATAACTTCTTGTGATGAAACCTGTAAAACCTGTTCCTTACGGTTAATTTTAGCGCCAATGCTTTCAAACACCGGAATCAAAATATGAAATCCCGGTTTGAGCGAGCGCGTATATTTACCAAAATTTTCAACTGTATATTCAAAGCCTTGACGAACGATGACAACAGATTTTAAAACTATTCCGGCGACCAATACCAATAGGGCAACAGCAACAGCTTCCATGTTCTTATCCTTTCTTGAAAATTATATTTGCTTCAGAGTACATCTATTTTAAAAAATAGCAAGCAAAAACGAGGATAATATTGATACGCCGGAATTAAAAAATTTTTGTTATTGAATTGTTATTGAACGAGACCGCAGGCAATCCGGGCGCCGCCACCTCCTAAAGGCTTCGGCGTATCGCTGTAATTATCGCCGCCGGCATGGATAACAATTGAGCGATTTTTAATTTTATCGACCGTAAGTTGCGGTAGATAAAATGACGTGTTTACTGAGCCGTCAGCCGAAACATTGAGAGCAGGCAAATCGCCTAAATGACCATGGCCATGAGGTCCTAAATGTTTTCCGGTATGTTCCGGATCATAGTGACCGCCGGCGGCAAGTGCCGGTTGGAGATTGCCATTTTCATCTTCGGCAGCGGCACAACTGGCATTTTCGTGAATGTGAAATCCGTGTTCTCCCGGAGGTAAGTCGTGCAAATTGACATCGACTAAAAGTCCTTGCGGCGAGTCTGAAAATTGTACTTCGCCTATTTTTTTGCCACGTCCTTCGGTTTGAGTTAAATATACTTCGGAAATTGCTTTATTGTCTTGTGTATGACATGCGCTGAGTATAACCATAGCAAATAACCATCCTTTCTTCATTTATTTCTCCTGTTATGAGGGTTAAAATATAGGTGTGATTGGCCATAAAAACAACTCGCTATAAGTATTAATATATTTTATTTTTTCAACTTATTTTTAAATATTGTGTTTTATAATACGTTTCAATAAAGGTGGAGAAAATTAG
Organism: uncultured Rhodospirillaceae bacterium; assembly: GCA_900320035.1. Classification (GTDB taxonomy): domain Bacteria; phylum Pseudomonadota; class Alphaproteobacteria; order RF32; family CAG-239; genus RUG410. The sequence continues at coordinate 4,541 of ONQU01000075.1, forward strand.
TGACACGGACATTAACTGACAGTTTGGCATATATATGCAACACAATCAAAAAATCATTCATTCATGCTTTTTTTTTAACGGCAGCGTTGATTGTGTATTATGCTCAAAATCCTCTGGATAGTACAGTCAATCAAATAATGTACAGCTTTTTTATAGGTTTATCTTGTGTTGAAATATTTGTATTGTATTTTACCAATCGTTCCAAGCTTTTTTTCAGTTTTTTATTAGGTTTGATGGCTCTTTTATTTTTGAATTGGTTAAAAAAAATAAATGGTGGTGAATTGATACATTGTGCACAGTATATATGGCTTGGATTTTTATTGCCGCTTAATTTTATGTTCTTTTATTTTTTATCACCGCAAAACTGGAAATCAAATTATGGTTTTTTTATTTTTTTGCTTATTTTAATGCAAATGGCGTTAATTGAACATATTGACGGACTATTTCTAAAATTACCTGACGACCTTGTTTTAGGTAAGGAAATACTTTTATGGAATATCTTTGTTTGGCTGATTTTCTTTAGTGTGCTGGTTATTCATATGAGCATTAAAAATACACTGATTAATATTGGTTTATTTTATGCGGAGTTAGCATTTTTTCTAAGTTTTATTTACGCCGATGATGCTTCTGCGGTGGCAATTTTCAGTTTGACTTTTGTTGTTATTATCTTTGGCGTGACCTTAGTTGATATATATTCTCAATATAAATACGATGTACTCGACAATGTATATAGCTACGATGCTTACCTTTCTCATACTGCGGGTAAATTTCCATTTAAATATACCGTGGGGGTATTTATTTTGGATAATCGAGAAAAAATTTTAGAGCAGATAGGTCATAAAAAGACACTAATTTTAGAACAAATGCTCATCGATAAGTTGATTAGTGAAATTCCGGAAGATACTAAAATTTATCGTTATAAAGAAAATGAATTTCTTATGGTTTTTAAAAATGAAGATGCTCGGCACACTTATGAATATTGCGATAATATTCGACGTTCGGTAGCAGCTTCTGAATTTGTACTTATTTCCAAGAAAAGTCTCAAAGTTACGATTTCAATTTGTGTTTCGGAAAAAACGCGTAAATATATTGATGCTCGTGTTGTAGCAGAGCGTGGGCACAATGGCTTGCAGAAGGGCGGGCGATTCAATAATAATATTGTCACCAAAGCCGGTTAATTTTTCAGCAAGGAAAATTGGTTATTTTTTATTTTTGTGCAGTTGATTGCGCACAGTTTGTACATAGTTATAATTACGGAACGAGTCGTAAGCTTTATCAAAACTATCTGTTCCATAAATATAAAAAACTTTATTGGCGATGCTTTTAATGGCGTTATCAATAGTTTCAAAAGCCTGATTATAATCTTCATCAAAGTTGTTACGTTTGCGTTTTTGCATAACATCATGATAGGCGGCAATCGCTTCAATGGTTTTGTTGGCAAAATCGCCGCTGTTTTTTTGCGCAAAAAAGTGCAATAGTTTAACCGTCGTCTGGTAAAAACACTTGTTAATCAAGATATTACGATGTTTCTGATTATTGCCGTCCACAATCATAGAACATCAATGTTTACCTCCTCGTCTCTATTTTAGTTTTACTCGCAAATCTTTGATTAATCCGTTAATGCCGTCCGGTGATTTTTGGATGTAACCGGTATATTCACTACGTGCTGTTTGAGCCAAGCTGACATTTTCGATAATGATATCGACAATACGATACTTGCCATTAGTTTCTTTTACCCGCCATTTTACCGAAGCCGGTGCACCTTCGGACATCGGCACTTGCGTATTTACAAAAACTTGATCAGGCGATTTCGAACTTTCAGAGCCCAAGAATTCGAAATGTTTGCCTTTAAATTCATTAAAGCGTGCCGACCATGTTTGAATATTAAGTTTGCGATAGACATCAATAAATTCGCTGCGTTGTTGAGGTTTTGCCGTGCGCCAATAACGACCGAGAACAAACTTACCTATGAAGTCTAAATCTAAATCTTCATTGAAAAGTTTGGTAAATCGTGCTTGCTTTTCAGCTTCTGAAGCATTGGAGTTAATGAGTTGTTCAATGCCTTGTTGCGTTAAAATTTTTACAAAACTTTCCGCTTTTTGAGCATCAATGGCGGCTTGAGCTGAAAAGCCGAGCGACATCATCATCAGAAAAATTAAAGTAGAAATTTTTTTCATTATTTTTCTCCTTTTCAATCCTCAAAATCTTCATCATCAAAGTCAAAATCATAACTGGCCGGTTCCTCATTAACAGAACTGCAAGCATTTAATTTTAATCGATTTTGGATAAATGCCGACTTAATGGTCCCATAAACATCAACCGAAGTTGCCGTCAGATTATCTAAAAATTCTAAATTTTCTTCGCGTAAACTGATAAAACCGAGTGCCGTTAAACCATAGTAAAAACTATATTTTTCCCAATCTTTACCGAATGTGGCATAATAGTCTGCCCAATAGGTCGGATTTGCTAATGCGTCACCGGCTAAGCCAACTGTGTTACGCGGTGTTGAAGGGCCTAAAAAAGGTAGCACAATAAATGGACCATCAGGTACACACCATTTTGCCAATGTAGCGTCAAAACCGGTTTTGTTTTTAGTTAGCCCCCAACCGCCGGCAACATCAAATGTTCCCAATAAACCGAGAGTTGTGTTGATGGCAAATCGGCCGATGGATTTGCCGCTGTCGATTAAATTTCCCTGCAAGGTATGATTAATGGCGCTGGCCGGCTCGCGCAGATTTTCAAAAAAATTGTGTACACGTTCACGAATAAAATCATTGGTTGCGGCACGATAACCCTTGGCAACCGGTTTCATCACATAATCATCAACCGTGGTGTTAAAGCTAAACATAGCACGATTATAGGTTTCGAGTGCAGAACCGTCATCTTCGGCCATTGTTGCCGGTATGGCAAACAAGCAAAATAAAGCACTCAACTTGAGCAATTTTGTTAGATTAATCTTCATTACATTCTCTTCCAATTAGGTCGTAATATATAGCGAAAACTCCGATAAATCAACCATAAAAAAACAGGTGTTGGAAAAATGACGAAAAATATATCATCGGCGTGTTGTAAACACTCGGTAACATTGAAAGCTAGAATACTATTTGTTGTTAGTTTTCATTTTTAGTTTCGGTGTGATTTGTTTCGATACGTACTTGTTCATCGTTAGCTCTTTTTTCAGCTTCACGCTCTTGCTGTTCACGCAATTCGCGTTCTTCTTGAGCTTCACGCTCTTGTTGTTCACGCAACTCGCGTTCGTATTTTTCCTGTCAATCGGTGCTCTTTTCACGAAGCGGCGTTTCGGTTGTAGTTGGCCTTTGTTGTTGTGTCGTTATGCCCATTCTGGCTTGAATATCAGCCAAAGTTTGTCCTTCATAATTGAGCGTATGTTGAGGATGTCCATTGCCTCTGGTTTGTTGTTCTAGGTTAAGCTGTTTGATGTGTTCATCAAAGTTTTGCTGGGTGAAGCCGCGCATCGCCTTTTCGCGATCAATTTTATATCCCCATTCTCCATTCTCGTTTAAAGGTCGCGTACTACCGTTTTTTTGTTTATAGTAGTCGGCAAAATCTTGTTTTGTGACGACAGTGTAGGAGCCATCTTCTTTTTTATTATAAACTTCGGTTAAAGATTGAATGCCGTTATTCTTACAATAGCGAATCGGGTTACCGTCTTTATCAAAGGCTTTTTCTTGAATGAGCATTTGGTTCCCCATCATTTTGGCGTTAATCTCTTGACGCGATCCGTTGTTATTGACTTGGATAATAGAAACCGATTGGTCTTTATTGATAATAACTTCCCGTTTTTGGAATTTATCGCTTAAATTCATTCCACGCTGGTTCATATGTTGGGTAATAATCGCCTCATAAACACGTTCTTTATCGGAAGCATTTTTAATGAAATTGTTTAAGGTTTCCATATCGGTGGTACCATTCTGTCTTATCAAATTGTCAGCATTATTGCGGAATTGCATCTTGCGACCGACAATATTTCCTTTTTCATCAGTTAATTCTTGGATGTTCATCACATTGTCTTTTTTAGAACGGAAGCCGACATGGTTTTGTGGGGCGTGATCTTGACCACTACGATGGTGCATGGCTTGTGTAAAGAGGTTTTGATCGTCCAAGTTAGTATATTTATTGAAGCTGACGACCTCACCGTTTTCATCCATCACAAGTTCGCGTTGACGTGAACCTTCCCCATCTGCTGTTTTCCAAATGGTGCGACCGGTTGCTTCATCTTTGACGGCTGTCATTTTTTGTTTGCCGAGTGCTCCCCACAAAGTCATACCCATAAAGCTCTTGCGTGCTTCCACTTGCATATTACCGTCAGCATCGGTGGTTTGTTTGAAATATTTTTCATAATTAGAGCGACGACGTGTTTCTTTTTGTTGGGTATAGTTTCCGTTCTCATCTTTGGTTATGGTCCGTGTGTGCTTATATCCCAAAATATTAAAGGTACGTGATACGGAAGTTGTGCCATCATCATTGACGGTTTCTTCGGTGTTTTTCTTCATCCTGTTGTATAGTTTTTCTTTGGTCCAATTTTTCATGCCTTTGACGGTCGAAGAATTATTAATTGTACGTCCGATTTTGTGTCCGGTGCTGCTAATTACTTGACCGGCCATTTTTGCACCCGGTTCAACGGCTTTATTCATAACGGCAGAAGAAATCGTACCGCCAACTTTTTTACCTAAATTATGGAAGCTGAGGCCTTTAGCAAATTCATCGGCCATAGTCTTTGCTTCATCAA
>ONQU01000024.1 GCA_900320035.1 uncultured Rhodospirillaceae bacterium
CCCATTTGCTGAAAAGCTTTAACCGGAATACTGTCGGCAATACCACCGTCTAAATACGGAACACCGTTGATATAGCTGATTTTTGAAACCAATGGCATAGAAGCCGAGGCGCGCAGATATGGCATTTTAGTACGTAATTCGTCGCAATGGATATATTCAGCTTGACCAGTTTGTAAATTGGTGCAGGTAACATAAAATTTAGTGCCGGATTCTTCAAAGGCTTGATGATTAAACGGGAATAGCTTTTCCGGTAGTTCATGATAGCAAAATTTTTCGCCCACCAGATTACCGGTTGTGAGAAGCGAATACCAACTCATATAGCGTTTATCGTTAGCATATTTTAAGGTATAATTGATGCTTCGCCCTTTTTGCCCTGAAACAAAAGCACAACCATGGATGGCACCGGCAGAAACACCGATAACGCCGTCAAAATGAATATTATTTTCATTTAATACATCTAACACACCGGCTGTATATACGGCACGATGGGCGCCGCCTTCCAGAACCAAACCGCTGGTCATTGTTCCTCGCATTGGAAAAGTTGGTTAGGTTGATTTTTTTCAATTTGTTCGCGCGTGATATCAACTTTTTGGCGGCGGTTGTAAAGATAAGAAAGGCAATAACCTCCAGTGAGCTGACCTTGTTTATAATAAGCTTTACCCTGTTGTTTGCCTTCCGGAGTGTAAAAATTTTGCCACCCATCAAGCAAGCCATTATTATATTGCGCCCAAATTTTGATGGTGCGATTGTCATAATAAATTTTATCCATGCCGTTTTTAATACCGAGCTTATAATAGACGCGTTCCATCAGTTTGCCATCTTCATTGAAATAGGTTGCCAAACCGTCGGCATAACCTTTTTTATAGTTGATGATGGATTTATATTGGCCATTTTCCCAAGTATCGTAAACTTTGCTATTGAGCGGTTGATTGTTGGAGTCAACGCAATAGAAACGATCTTCTTGAGGTTGGCAAGTATGTGGAATTTGTCTTTCGGTAGCTACAGTTTGGCGGACCAAAGCCAAAAGGCTGAAAAAAAATAAGATGATTATTTTTAGCATATAGTTATTCTCCTTGTTTAAGAATCATATAGCAAAATAATGAAAATTCAAGATATTTATGATGTTGTTATTTATAAAAAAATACGGATAACAATAGAAAGTTGCTTTCTTATTATTATCCGTATGATTAAAATAAATTTTATAATTAAGCGAGCAAATCGGCTGCCTTTTGGCGTAAATTTTCGTTGGTGGCAACAAAACGACCGGTGACCAAAATCTGAGACAAGTTTTCGGTGCGGACATCGGTTTCGCCCATTGTCACAATGTAACCGCCGGCTTCTTTGATGAGCAATATACCGGCTGCTAACGTATGCAGAGGAACGTTGGTGGCAGCCACAACATCAAGTTTACCAGCGGCTAAATAAGCCATATCCAAGGATGGGCAACCGCTGAGATTTAGTTGCTCGGAAACGCCAAGAATTTTCTGTAAAACCGGCAAGTCGGCATTGCATGCAAATAAAGCTTGATCAATATTTTTGCGACCGGCAACACGCAGACGCTCATGCGAGCGAAAACCTTCCTTGAATGCACCGGTACCTTTTTCGGCAAAGAACAGCTCATCGGTCAGCGGATTATAAACCACGGCAGCAATAATTGTATTGTTTTCAACCATGGCGATTGACATCGCAAAGCGATTGTTACCATGGGCGAAATTAGCGAGGCCATCAATGGCGTTGATGGTAAAATAGTTACCATGAGCCGGAGTGCTATCACCTTTTTCCGTAATGAATGCATATTGTGGTTTGATTTTTAGCAATTCTTCACGCAATACATTTTTTGCTTTTTCATAAGAGCGACGCGCAAAGCCGCCATCATTATGGACCGACGTTTGTAAATGTTCCAACTCGTTGAAGTCGCGCGCAATACCTACCGCCGCCTTTTTAACGGCGTTTATCATAACGCTTAAACTAGCAGAAAGATATGCCATTATTTTGCTCTTTCAACATAATTAGCTTCAGTAGTACCAACCACAATTTTATCGCCGACATTGATGAACGGCGGAACGGTGGTGCGTACACCATTATCTAAAATTGCCGGTTTATACGATGAAGAAACGGTTTGGCCTTTTAATGCCGGTTCGGTTTCGACCACCGTGCAAACCACTTGCAACGGTAAATCAACAGAAATCGGACGGCCGTCAATATAAGAAACTCTAACGTCCATACCATCGGTCAAAAACGGCCGAGAATCGCCTAAAATATCAGCCGGCATGGTGAACTGTTCGTACGTATCGGATTCCATAAAAGTTAAACCTGAAGCATCTTCAAACAAAAATTGACAATCTCTGTCTTCAACCATCAATTTTTCAACTGTATCTTCGGTTCTGAAGCGTTCATTGGTTTTGGTACCGGCTTCCACTTCTTTCATTTCTACCTGCATAAAAGCACCGCCTTTACCCGGTTTAATGTGAACAGCTTTGGTAATTGTCCACGGTTTGCCTTTATATTCAATAACCCAACCAATTCTGATTGCACCTGCGAGTTGTTTCATTTTTTTATCTCCATATTAACAATGATTGATGGCGGCAACATAAACCATTTATTTCTTTTTCGCAACAAAAATCGTGTGGTAAATTTATTTTTTTGCTTTTTTGCCATTTCAAAAGTAACTGATTTAAGAATTACTTAATATCTTCGGTCTATACTACCACTAGGAATATATCCGAACGACTATTTATAAAGTGAGGGAAGATGAAAAAAGTTTTGTTGATTTTATTGGCGTTGGGTTGTGTGGGGTGTCAATTAGAAAACAATCAACCATCGACTTTAAATGATATGTGGCAAGATGGAACTGCCGAGCAATCGCAAGTGGTACCGGTCGCTGATACAACAGCAACTGCTGTGACGACAACACCAATGGCGGCTAATGCGCCAAAGTATGCTTCAGATGCTGACAGATACCGGCAAAATATTGTGGTAAAAGCGGCTGGTGAAAACTATGTTGTTTATGAATATACCGATGTGCGGGTTGATGATGTGGCCAGTTTAGCTTCAGCTTACTGCTTTGAAAATACCAATGGCAAAAAAGCCTATTTGCGCGATATTTATATGTATCGTAACAACAAGAGACGTGCCACTTTTGACTGCGTTGACCTTGCATCAAACTAAGTTTGTCCCTATATAATCAAATAGGGAGATGAGTGTAAATGAGTAAAGATCTGTATCAAATTTTAGGGGTGAGTAAATCAGCTTCGGAAGCTGAAATAAAGTCGGCATATCGTAAATTGGCGCGCAAATATCATCCGGACTTAAACAAAGATGATGCCAAAGCGGCGGAGAAATTCAAAGAAATTTCGAATGCCTACGATATTATCGGCAACGCTGAAAAGCGCAAAAAATATGATAATAATGAAATTGATGCCGACGGCAAACCGACCGGTTTTGGTGCCGGTTTCGGCGGAGGCGGCTATGAACAATACGGCGGCAATCCGTTTGGCGGTGGATTTCAGGCCAACGGCGGCGGTTTTGGCGGTGCACAAGGGTTCGATTTTTCTTCTATTTTTGATAGTGACTTTTTTTCGCAATTCGGTGGCGCAGCGCAAGGAACACGGCGCGGACGTAATATGCCACGCAAAGGACAAGATGTGGCCTATAATATGCGGGTGAGTTTTCTAGATGCGGCAAATGGTGTTGAAAAGCAAGTCAATTTGGGTGGTAAAAGTATTAATGTTAAGATTCCGGCTGGCATGCAAAGCGGTCAAACTATGCGCCTAAAAGGTCTGGGTAATGCAGGTGTTAACGGTGGTGAAAACGGTGATGTGCTAATTACCGTAAACGTTGATGAACATCCTTATTTCAAGAGTGATAATTTGAATGTTTTGCTTGATTTGCCGATTTCGGTGGTTGAAGCCATTAAAGGCGCGAAAATTACCGTGCCGACTATCAGCGGGAAAGTAGCGGTGAAAGTTCCGCCGATGTCTTCAAGTGGTGAAAAACTGCGCTTGAAAGGAAAAGGTATTAAGGCAAAATCCGGTCAAGGCGATCAGATCATCAACTTGCAGATTATGTTGCCTAAAGACAAGGCAAGTAATTTGAGTGAGGCTGCCGATAAAATGGAAAATTATGCGGTGAGGAGCTTTTAATGCTGTTGGAAACCTTGAAACAATTTGATTGGTTAAATGAACCGCAACGCGTGCGTTTTGATGACGACGGCATGTATGTGACGGCTAAGTATCGCACGGATTTTTGGTGTTGTGCGCGCTTTAATTTTCGTAAAGATGACGGACATTTCTTCCATTGCTACGCACTCGGCGATTTTTGCTGTGATCTAGATTGGGAATTTACCACTGCCGGCCAATTTGACCAATGCGGTATTATGTTGCGGGTTGATGTGAATAATTGGTTTAAGGCTTCTGTAATGTATGATGATGAAGAAAATCCAATGCTCGCCACCAGTTTGACCAACGAAGGTTTTTCAGATTTAGCCACCATTCCGTTACCGCGGGGAACCAAACATGTATGGTATCGTCTTAAACGTCGCAACAGTTGCTATATTGCCAGCTATTCACTTAACGGTGAAGATTATGTGCAGTTGCGCAAGTTTTATTTATTGCATGATGTTGATGATATTAAGGTCGGGGCTTATATTTGCGCGCCGCAGCGTGATGATTTTGAAGCAATATTGCGTGGTTTGAATATTCAATAGTTGATTAACTGTATTTTCATTTTTTGTTGTTTGTGCGTTACCGTATAAAAATGTTGTATTTTGAAATCAATAGCGTATAATTCGCTAGGTTTAATTTTTTAAAGGCTGAAAAATAATGTTAGATATTAAGTTTATTGCGGATAATACCGATTGGGTAAAAAAGAGCTTGAGCCGAAAAGGTTTTGAGCCGGAAAAAGTTGATGAATTACTGAACGTTTATTATGAAATGAATAAATTAAAAACGTCATCACAAGCATTAGCGGAAGAAAAAAACAAACTCAGTAATTCCATAAAATCCGCAAGCGCTGAGGAACGTCCGGCAATTATTGCCCGCAGTCGTGAAGTCGGGGAGCAGTTTAAGGCCGAACAGGAACAGTTGGCGGAAATTCAAACTAAGTTTGAAGATATGATGTTGCGCATGCCGAATTATCCGAGCGCGGAAAGTCCTGACGGACCGGATGACAGCGCCAATGTGGTGCGTCGCAAAGTGGGTGAAGTGCCGCATTTTGATTTTGTGCCGCGCGACCATATTGAATTAATGGAAATCAATGATTGGAGTGAAATGGAGCGAATCGCTAAAGTATCGGGTTCGCGCACTTATGCCATTAAAGATGATTTGGCGCAACTGGAACTGGCGATTCATATGTTAGTAATGGATAAATTACGGGCGCATGGTTTTACGCTGATTACGGTGCCGGCCATTTCCAAAGAAAAACCGCTGTATAACCAAGGCTATTTGCCGTTTGCGCGTGATGAAATATATTATATGCCGGCCGATGATGTGTACCTTTCCGGTACCGCGGAATTGATTTTGAATTCGCTCAGAGCCGATGAAATGCTGACGGAAAACGATTTGCCGATTTTGTATGCCGGATTTTCACCATGTTTTCGTCGCGAAGCCGGTGCCGCCGGTAAGGATACACGCGGGTTGGTGCGGGTACACCAATTTTTCAAAACCGAACAATTTGTCATTTGCAAAAATGATGTTAAAGAGAGTGAAAAATGGCATCAAAAATTGTTGCAAATTTCGGAAGAAGTTTTGCAAGATTTAGAGTTACCGTATCAAGTGTTAGAAGTTTGCACCGGTGATATGGGGGCTCCGAAATATCGTCAATATGATTTGGAAGCGTGGGTACCAAGCCAAAATTGCTATCGCGAAACCCATTCTTGTTCCAATATTACCGATTGGCAGGCCAGACGCACGAATTTACGCTATCGCGGTAATGACGGCAAAGTGCAATATTGCCACACCTTAAACAATACCGGTATTGCCACGCCGCGTGCTTTGGTTCCGTTTATTGAAATTCACCAGCAAGCTGACGGTACGGTGAAAATTCCGGCAAAATTACAGCCGTATTTGGGTGGTAAAAAGGTTATTGGTAAAAATGCAAGATAAAATTGCCAAGATATTTGATTTTATGCGCGTTTTGGACAAGGTTTGCTTGGTCAAGCGCGCAACCCTTCTTTCAGACGGTACGGTGGAAACCGATTCATCACACAGCTTTAAATTAGCATTTATGGTAATGTTGATTAAGCCTTATTTGAAACATCAATATAATTACGAACGTTTGCTGGAGTTAGCGTTGGTGCATGATATTGCCGAGGCGGAAACCGGTGATTATCCGAAAGCCATGCAACGAGCACATCCGGAAATTAAAGCCCAGAAAGATGCGGCGGAATTTGCAGCAATGCAGCGTTACAGCGCACTTCTTGATGAGCCGATGCAAAGCAAGATTTGGGATTTGTATCGTGAATATGAAGATAAAAAAACACCGGAGGCTAAACTGATTACGGCGCTTGATAAGGCTGATGCGAATATGCAGGCAAATTTTTACAATGATGGCGATATTCGCTATTGGACCGAATATGAAGATGGTGAACAGTATTATAAAATCAACACCGAAAAGAAAGCGGTGGTGGCAATTTTAGATGAGCCGATTGTTGAGGCCTTAGAGGAAGGAACCATTGAACTGGCATTGAATAATATGAAAAAATATGGTGTGGAGATTTAGACATAGAAATGGCACGGCGCAAGGCAAAAATAGCATGGGGAAAAATTTGTTTTTGGCTGGCATCATTTGCCTTAATTGGTATTGTGATTGGAATTAACATCAATCGCTTTAACCATAATATTTACGCTAATTATGAAAAAGCGGTGGAATATGGACGGGTGCGTGAAGAAAAAGTTCATATTGAACCGGTGATTGCGGCAATTTTTTATGCCGATAAGAACCATAACAATCAGTATGTTTCAGCTTATTTGGACCATTCCGCGAACTATAAAAAACACCATGTCAAAATTGTGGCTGTGCCGCCTTTTCTAACCTCCGACAGTGTTGATGTGGTGGAAAAATTATATTACGAAATCGGTAAAAATAATCAAATTAAAACGGTTGCAGTAGTGTTGGCGGACCAAGGTCATGCGCAAAAGCATAATGATTTGCTGAAGAAAGTGCTAAAACCGCGGGCAATAGCGATTTTGCAGCTTTCTCAAGACAATCAGGAAAATCAAGCAATTATCGAAAATTATCTTCAACAAGAGGGTGGTTTGGTCGTTGTTTTAACGGATTTGAGCGCCGATATGACGCAGGATTTTTTGGTGCAAAAAACGATTTATTGGGCACAAAAATATGCTTATAATATGAATGTTTTTGATGTAGTTGATACAAAAATGGCTCAGGCAATGGAAAAGGATTATTCGACTCTATTGGCTTTGCAAAATGACAATCAAGAGAAACATTGGCAAGTGTTGCAAAAAAATAATCTGGAGCAATATGTGCGGCGTTATGGAACACTGTTACGGCATTGGTTTGCCTTAAATGTGGCACGTGCCGCTGAAAATTTACCACCAATGTGGCCGCTGAAATCGGCAGAAACATATCGCTTATACGACCGTGGAACCCTATATGCCGAAACCGGTCAATTTGAAAAACTGGTGAATAATCAGGGAATTGTGGTCGCGTTGGTGCGTATGGCACAGCGGTTGGTGCATAAAAATGTTCCGGTCAATGGTGTGCGGTTGTATTTATTAACCGAGAGTGAAGAAATTTGGCCTCAGACTACCGAACTTGACGACGATGACGGGGTTTATTTGCGTTATAAAAGTCATAAAGCGGTGGTTTTGCCTGATCAACGACCTTATGATTGGCATCAGTTAGAGGATTTACTGCGCTATAAAGCTAAAATTCCGGCAGATGCTGACGTGACGGATTTTAAATTTTATAAGTTCAAAATTGTGGAGATAAACGATGAAAATTAATGGTTTTAAAATTAATATCAGCGAAGAAGATTTACAAACCAGATTAACAGCACAAATGCGGCAAATCGAATTGATTGATGAACAACATGATGCTTATAAAAATTTGACTGACGGCGATAAAAAAGCTTTGCAATATTTGGTGAATGCGGCGCGGATTATGAACGATGTGGCTTTAGAGATGGATCACCCGCTCAATTTGGTACAGAAGCAGGCATTGGAAACGGCGGCAGCGGAAAGCGATTATGCAGCTAATGCTTTGAAATTGTTTAATTCTC
>ONQU01000076.1 GCA_900320035.1 uncultured Rhodospirillaceae bacterium
TACTGCTTTGTACACGTCGTCGAAGTCCCTCTTCGTATTTACTCTACTAATCGCAATTTTTCTTGTTGAGAGGTGTTTTCCCGATTTGTTTTTTTTCTGTACTGCTTTGTACACCGCGAAGAAAAACCTTTTTCTATTAGCCTCGTTCTCCGAGTTTTTTTGTGTTGTTAGGTGTTTTCCCGAATTATTTTTTTATAATGTCATGCCTCCAAACCACAGGTTTGGTCAAGGCATCTTCCGATTATTTTTAACATCGTTGCTGCGAATTTTAAAACAAATACAAGCCCAAAATAATCGACTTAGGCGCTCTTTTGCCATCCGTTCATGATATATTCGCTGAGTTTTTCGCTGAAGAATGAACTATCACTGATGGCTTCGCCTTCGGCAATTTTTGCTTGGTCTAAAAGCAAGCGGCAAATTTCTTCTATCCGCCCTTTTTGATTTGGTTCAAACATACTATCGGCCAAACGAATAATCAGCGGATGATATGGATTCACCTCTAAAATTCGGGTACTGGCAAAAGCGGTTTGTTGTTGATGATTGCGCATTAAGCGCTCTAAGTGAATACTCATCTGTCCGTTTTCTACCGTTAAACTGACCGGACTCTTGGTTAGTTTTTCGGTGGCTTCCACTTTACCGACTTCATCTTTAAACAACTCCGCCATAAAATCGGTCAAACGCTTCAAACTACCTTCATCGGCGCGCGGTGTATTCCGTTCCATTTTAAGGTCTATTTCCGCTTGCGAAATATGCTTAATCGGATAGCCTTTGAAGTTGGTTAATACCTGTACCCAAAATTCATCAATTGGGTCGGTTAGGAGCAATACCTCAATACCTTTAGCGGCAAAAGCTTCCAGCTGCGGATTGTTACGCAAAGTCGGCACATCATCACCGGTAATATAATAGATGGTGGTTTGCCCTTCTTGTACGCGTGAGATATATTCGTCAAGTGACGTTAACCGTTCTTTATCATGAGTAGAATAGAAGCGCGATAATTCCGCAACTTCAACGCGATTAGTGACATCTTCATAGATGCCTTCTTTGAAAGCAACGCCGAAGTTTTTCCAAAACTTCATGTAGTCGTCATAATTTTCACTGCGTTTTTTCAACTCTTTTAATAACCGTGCCACGGTACCGTTCTTAATCTTGGCAATCAGTGCATTTTGCTGCAACATCTCACGTGAAATATTCAGCGGTAAATCAGCGCTATCGATAATTCCCTGCACAAAACGTAGATATGCCGGCATTAAATCATCAACTTTATCGGAGATAAATACCCGATTAACGTAGAGTTTTAAACTCTGTCTTCTGTCCGGTTGAAATAAATCATACGGCGCTTCTGACGGAATATATAACAAACCGGTATATTCAATATTGCCTTCGGCTTTAAAATGCAGCCTTAGCCACGGCGTATCAAAATTGCGCGAAATATGGTGATAAAATTCGTTATATTGTTCATCACTGATTTCCGCTTTATTTTGTGTCCACAGCGCCGAACCGGTATTCACCGTTTCTTCACCGGCTTTGCCTAAATCGAGCACAATAGGGTAGTTGATATGGTCAGAGTAAGTGCGAATAATGTGGCGCAAATAAATGGTATCAACATAATCTTTGGCATCTTCTTTTAAATAGAGCTTAATATCGGTGCCGCTCTTTTTACGTTCGGTTTCGCTGATTTCAAAACCGTCAACGCCGTCAGAAACCCATTTGTATGCTTGTTCTTCGCCGGCTCGCTTGGTTATAACTTCAACCTTATCGGCCACCATAAAAGCGGAATAAAATCCAACCCCGAATTTGCCGATTAAATCCACCACCGAACCGTTATCTTTGGCATTCATTACAAAATCGGCGGTGCCGGACTTGGCAATTGTGCCTAAGTGATTAACCAAATCATCTTTATTCATACCAATACCGTTATCGCTGATGGTTAAGGTATTTTCTTCCGCATTCGGGGTGATGATAATTTTAAATTCACCATTATTTTTGGCGGCTTTCGGATTCATCAAAGCATAATAGCGCAACTTATCGCAGGCATCGCTGGCATTGGAAATAAGTTCGCGTAAGAATATATATTTTTCCGAATACAGCGAATTAATGACAATATCTAACAGTTTTGATACTTCGGTTTTGAATTTTTGTTTTTTGCTCATTATTATTCTCCTTGAGATTTTACATATCCTATATATGGGGTTTATAAATTCGCCACGCAAGAGGGGTAAAAAAAATTTTACTTGCCGAAGTAAAGATGGCGTGCTAGCATTGCAAAACAAGGAGATACAAATGTTAAAATTTTGGCTTATGATATTATTAGCGGCTTGGCCGGCACAGGCTTTGGAAATTGTTGAGGAAACACCGGTAGAAAACGCAACTGTAACTATTGCTGAGACAACTGAGTTACCGAACGCTTCGCCGATAGAAATTTTAGCCACGGCTGACATTGCAACCATCGAGCGTCTGTTGGCTTCTGGTTTAAATGCTCATGAACGTGATGCTGACGGATATACGCCTCTTTATTATGTTTTGACCGAGAATCCAAATTTGGCTGTGGCGCAACGCTTAATTATTGCCGGTGCTGACGTCAATGCGCCCATGGCAGATGGTGTTACGCCTCTTATTTTAGCCACTTCACGTGCCAAACAATTGAGGCTTGAGCAACAAAAATTAGAATCATTGCAAATCAGCCAAATTTCCGCTATACCGCAACAACAAATCCAAACTTATATCAAAGCGCAGAAAAAGCACTCTCTTGATATGTTAAAAATGCTTATAGAATATGGTGCTGATGTTAATCAAGAAACTCCTTTCGGCACACCTTTGATGAATGCCGCTACCGATGAATGGAACTTACCGCTGGTAGAAACGTTACTTCAAGCCGGTGCTGCTGTTAATGCGCAAGACCAAAGCGGGCAAACGGCTTTGTTTTATGCCCGTCTGTTTAAATGTGACGACATCGAGGCGATATTGCTGAAAGCCGGCGCTGATACCGATATCCGCGACCGTTACGGCCGAATATATATGGATATCGAACCTAATCTTGCCGCGCAACAGCAAGTGCTTATCCCCGAAAAATAAAAAAATGCAAATTTATAATGCATTATTAAGAAATATGTTTTATGATGTGGTCAACCGGTCGATAAGGGAGAACTTATGGCGGCCATCGTTTTAATTTTTACAAGGAAGAAAACTATGTTTAACAGTAGAGCAAAGATATGTAAAATTGTTCTAGCCTCCGTTGCAGCTTTTTTTGCCGTTGTTAATGGGGCAGCAGCGTCGGAATTGGATTTACTTATTCCGTCGCTCAGTGAAGCAACTTATAGTATGTTCGGATATACTTTTACTGGTAGTCAACTTTTGATTGGCGGTATGGCTGTTTGCTTATTAGGTATGTGTTTCGGTTTAGGTGAATTTTTCAGCATTAAGCGTTTACCGGCACACGAATCTATGTTAAAAGTTTCTGAAACCATATATGCGACTTGTACCACCTATATGAAGCAACAGGCTAAACTGTTATTTGTTTTGGAATTGTTTATCGGTGCCTGCATCGTTTATTACTTTGCCGGTTTAAACAATACGCCGTGGAGTAAGGTTGCTTATATTTTATTGTGGTCGATTTTAGGTATTTTAGGCTCATTTACGGTTGCTTGGTTTGGCATGCGTATCAATACCTATGCTAATTCACGCACTTCATTTGCTTCGCTTAAAGGTAAAGCTTATCCGGTGATGGATTTACCGTTACGTTCAGGTATGTCAATCGGTGTGTTGCTGATTTGCGTTGAACTTTTGGTTATGCTTTACATTTTAGTTTTTGTTGATCGTGCGACCGCCGGTGCTTGCTTTATCGGCTTTGCTATCGGTGAATCGTTGGGAGCATCAGCCTTACGTATTTGCGGTGGTATTTTTACCAAGATTGCCGACATCGGTGCTGATTTAATGAAAATTATTTTTAAAATTGATGAAGATGATGCTCGTAATCCGGGCGTAATTGCCGATTGTACAGGTGATAATGCCGGTGATTCTTGCGGACCGACCGCCGATGGTTTTGAAACCTATGGTGTAACCGGTGTGGCTCTCATCAGCTTTATTGTTTTGGCTGCCGGTATGTATTATACACCGGATGGCGCTTTGGCTGAATATATTTATGCGCCGGAATTACAAGCACGTTTAATTACATGGATTTTTGCAATGCGCATTTTGATGATTATTACTTCAATGTTTTCATATGCGCTGAATGGGGTTGTTTCTAAGGCCATTTTCGGGAAAAAGGAAGAATTTGACTTTGAAAAACCGCTTACCAGCTTAATTTGGTTAACTTCGATTATTTCGATTGCCGTAAC
Source organism: uncultured Rhodospirillaceae bacterium (assembly GCA_900320035.1). Classification (GTDB taxonomy): domain Bacteria; phylum Pseudomonadota; class Alphaproteobacteria; order RF32; family CAG-239; genus RUG410. The sequence continues at coordinate 4,335 of ONQU01000076.1, forward strand.
TTTCGGGGTTTCATATTTAATGTTGCCGGCAGAACAGTTCGGTCACAATATATGGTGGAAATTGTCGGTAATTATCAGCTGCGGTACATTAGCGGCAGCAATAATTCCGGAATTTACCAAAATTTTCACTTCTTCTAAATCAAAACATGTTCAAGAAGTGGTTAATGCCAGCCGTGAAGCCGGTGCTTCGCTGAACATTTTATCCGGCATTGTTTCCGGTAATTTCTCGGGCTTTTGGCAAGGTGTGGTGATGGCCGGTTTAATGGCAGTTGCTTATATTACCGCGCAAGGTGAAATCGGACA
>ONQU01000085.1 GCA_900320035.1 uncultured Rhodospirillaceae bacterium
CGCTTTTTTAGGGTTAATCATAATCAAACCGCTGGTTGGCCTCTTTGCTGTTGAAGGTGAACTTCTGTCTGAATGTATGACTTATGCCTACATATTATTACCGGCAATTCCCGCGCTGATGTTGCAAGTGATGTTTCAGTCTTTTACGGTAACTGCCGAACGCCCGAAATTCGGCTTAGCGATAACTGTTTTTGCCGGTGTGACCAATTTCATTCTTGATGCATTGTTCATCTTGGTTTGGCATTGGGGTTTGAGCGGTGCCGCCTGGGCAACCGTTATGAGCCAGATTATCGGTGGAATTGTGCCTTTGCTTTATTTTGCTTTTCCCAACAAAAGTCTTCTGCATTTGGGAAAAACAAAATTCTATGCCCGTTCTTTGGTAAAATCGTGCACTAACGGCGCTAGCGAGTTTATGTCAAGTATTTCCGTATCTTTGGTAGAAATGCTTTATAACTACCAGATGTTGCGTCTGATCGGAGAAAAGGGTGTTGTTGCTTATGGAATTATTTCTTATGTTAATTTTATTTTTTTGGCGGCTTTTTTAGGTTATTCGGTGGGTTGCAATCCGATTGTCGGTTATCACTATGGCGCCGGAAATAAAAATGAACTGCATAATTTGTTGCATAAAAGTCTGAAGTTTGTTTCCGTTGCTGCCGTTATTCTGACCATTATTGCCGAATTTAGTGCGCACGCTATTGCTTCCATTTTTATCGGCTATAATGAGGCACTTACAAATGAAACCGCTTACGGTTTTCGCATTTATGCCATATCATTTTTGTTTGCTGGATTTAATATTTATGCAACGGCATTTTTCACAGCGCTTAATAACGGTCTGATTTCGGCAATTATTGCCTTTTGCCGAACCTTACTGTTTACAAGTTTATGCATTATTATTCTGCCGATTTTCTTCGGTATTAACGGCATTTGGACAGCCGTCATCATCACCGAAATTTTAACCTTGATAATCAGCTTCGGCTTTATCATCAAACTACGCCCTCAATATGGTTACTGAAAATCATGAAATAAATCAAAAAGCGTCAAACAGCATACCTTTAACACCAGTACCATTTTCTTGGCGCAGGGTTAATTCCGTCATTTTAATTTCTCTATAGCGCGCTGCTTGTAACTGCTCTTTAATCCACTGCGGATTATGCTGATAACGTCCGTTGATTTGTACGGCAAAATCGCTTACCTCGTCGTTTGTTTCCACCGAAAAAATCAGCCGTTTGGGTGCGCAAAGCTTGAAAATCGGCGCTAAATTACCGAAATAACAAAACACATCGGCGGCAATAATTGTGGCCGGCAAATCAGCCTGATGTTGTTTCAGATAGTCGCCAATATCCGCCGCAACCAATTCCGCATAGACATCTTTAGATCGTGCTATTTCCAACATCGCCGGCGCTATATCCACTCCGATAAAATGATTATCTGCAGTTTTTAAACGTTGTCCGACTAAACCGGTACCACATCCTAAGTCCAACACCATACCCTTAATCGATCCACACCAATCGGCAATTTTTTTCACCACAGTGTAACCTATCTTTTGCAATGTTTGCTCATAATTCGGCGCAAAATTATCAAACAACAACTTATTATATTCATGAGCAACCGGGCTTGGTTCACCTTTCAACACCGCAGCAACGTGTTGCGCCACAATATGCATCGGCATTTTCTCTAGCCAATTTGTCGCAATGGTTTGCGCTTTATGCGGTTCCTGCACGGCATATAAAATCAGCGTTTCAGCGATATTTAACGCCCAAGCGTCGTGTTCCGGCGCAGCATAAAATGCCTGAAACAGCAAGGCCAGAGCCTGTTCAAAATCATCAGTTGATTTAACCACTTGCGCCAAATTGTAGCAAATTTCCGGATTATCCGGCGCCAATAAAACCGCTTGACGATATTCTTCTAGTGCTTCCACCATGCGATTTCTATTACACAGTAGATTCGCTAAATTAACATGCGCCGATAAGTTTTGTGGATTCAATGTCAGCGCTTGTTTATAATATTTTTCCGCTGTTATCGATTCGCCGTTTTCCGCTTCCAAATCAGCAATGCGCGTCATAATTTCATCATTGTTATTTTCCAGCGCCAATGCCTGATAATATTTTTGCAACGCTGTGATTTTATCGTTATTATTTTCCAGAGCTTGACCAAGTAAAAATTTAATTTCCGCCGATTCGCTTAATTCATCGGCCTTGTTTAAATATTGCACCGCTTGCGCATAATTTTGCCCTTTATAAGCCCGCCGACCTAAATAATACAGTGCCTCAATATTATCCCTTTGCGCCAATTGCTCTAAGGTATCCACATCATCAAGCATTTCCGCTAAATTAACCTGCGCTGGTAGATAATCACTTGCAACTTCCAACGCTTGCTCAAAAGCCGCTTGCGCCTGTTCAATTTTTCCCATCTCCCAATAAATATTACCAATCGCGGTGTGAGCTTCCGGCAGATTCGGTTGTAATTCAAGCGCTTTCTGATAGGCGGCTATGGCTTCGGCATTTTTATGCATAGCGCCAAATGAAACCGCAAGATTAAAATAAAGCGGAAAATGTTGCGGTGCGCAGGTTATCGCTTTTTCAAAACATTCAACCGCCTGCTCATGCAAGCCTTTAGCTTGTGCCACCAAACCGAGCAAATTCCAAGCATCGGCATTTTCCGGCGCCGCCGCTAAGATTTGCCGATATAACTTTTCTGCCTCGTGCAAAGCGCCGTTTTGGTGCAATTCCACCGCTTTTTGCAACATCAATTCGTATGACATTTTTTCCTCTTAGTTATTTTTTAGCGCTTTTATAGCCAAAAATCTACATTTTTTTGCACTTTTATGTTGCATTTTGTTCATTTTGCTTATATACTGATACCAGTAAATTAATTTTTTAAATATAATTATAACTATGGAAGAAAAAAAGAATGAAACTCAGGTCGTTCTCGACCACGCCTTCTGCAGTCAGTTTAAGTCTGAAATTGAAGGCTCGAAGATTAACGAAGTGTTGTACGGTTTGCTTAGTTCTACAAGCACCAAAGTGCCGCTGAAAAAAGCCTATCTGGCGCGTGCTTGCAAGAATCAAAAGTCGTTTCGCAAGCGTGTGGACGATGCCGTGCAAACACTATGTAACAGCTATCCCAAGCAAAAGATCGCTTTGAGAGCGCTCCGCTTGGAGATTACGGGTGAATAATCAACCATAAGAGAAACTTCTAACTTCACAATAGGTTAGAAGTTTTCTCTTTTTAAACGCAACAAAAAAGGCAACCAAACGGCTGCCTAAAAACAAATCAATAGTCTAACAAATTAACCCTGACGAGCTTTTAACTTCGGATTCTTTTTGTTAATGACATAAACGCGACCTTTGCGACGCACAATTTTGCAGCCTTCGGCGCGAGCTTTTTTAGATTTTAATGAGCTATAGCATTTCATTTTCATATTCCTTTACAAACAAATCTAAGCGCAACCTACGCTATTTATACGCAATTGTCAACTTATTTTTTATTTGCAGTGTGTTTTTTATCAAAAACATCTTCTTGTTTATTTTCTGAATCGTTAAAAATCACTTTGATTCGTTTTCCATCTTGCCATAAGGTTTCCAACTTTAATTTACCATCTTCATAATATTCTTTACGTGTTCCGTCAGGCTTACCATTTTTAAATGAAACAATAGTATCAAGGTTTCCATTGTCAAAATACCATTTTGCCACCCCTTGACGCAATCCGTTTACATATGGAAGTTCTGCTTGCAGATGTCCGCTTTCATGATATAATTTAACAATTCCATTTTCTCTGCCGTTTTCAATGTTTGCTTCTGATTGTATACTACCGTTAGGATAATATCCTTTCATCAAGCCGTTTTCTAAATCATTAATATATGGAATTTCTGCATATAAAGTGCCGTCTTCATTATACCGTCGAGCCATTCCTTCTTTTTTACCATCAATATAGTTTCCAACTAAGGCCTCTTGACCGTTGGCATAATAATATTTCACCTCACCATTTTCTTTATTATCTTTAAAATTAACTTCAGAAGCCAGTGTTCCATCTTGATAATATTGTTTTGCAAGACCTTCTCTCTTATTGTTTAACCAAAAAGCTTCCGATTGCACATCTCCTGATTCATAATATTCGGTGCGTTTTCCGTTTTGCATACCATTAATAAATTCAGCCTCAGCTTTTATAACGCCGTTTTTATAATATTCTGTGTATTTTCCTTCCTTTTTGTTATCTTTGAGATTGTATTCATAATGCAAATCACCATTTTCATAATATTCTTTTTCAACACCGTTTTGCTTACCATCAATCCAAGGTATTTCCTTTTGAAGCTTACCGCTTGCATAATATTCTTTACGCATACCATGAATAATACCTTTTACAAAAGATGTTTCGTTTGCTAAATTACCGTTTTCATTATACATCACGGAAAGGCCATCAGGAACATTGTTTTTCCATTCCTCTACGGAACGCAAAACGCCGTTTACATAATATGACTTACTGATACCTTCTTGCTTATCATCTACCCATTCCGATTCTGCTTGTAATTCACCGGTAACATAATAATTTTTCATTATACCATTCATTTTGCCATTTTGCCACATTGCTTCTGATTTCAAATTACCATTTTCATAATACTCTTTTTGTATGCCGTTTGGTTCAAAATTTTGCCATTCAGATTCTGCTTTTAAAACACCGCTTCTATAATATTCTTTTTCCACACCTTCCTGCTTGCCATCTTTAAAAAATTTTTCTTTTTCAACTTGTCCAGAAATAAAATAACTTATGGCAACGCCCTCTAATTTTCCATTTTTCCAATTAGCTTCATACTCTACATTTCCATTAGGAAAATACAATTTTGTTGCACCATTGATAGGGTTATCTTCTTTGTCCTTACATATAGATATATTAAATTCATCACGTTGGCATGAAATATCTTTATAATCATAAAACCTTTTTTCCATTGTTTCGGCTTTCACACAATTAATTTGTATAAGCATTGTTAATGTGATGAAAAAAATAATAAGATGCAAAAAATTATTAAATGATATCTGCTTTTGAAACATATTAACCCCCTTATACCTTTTATCTCTACACTGACAGGCTAATTTTTTTTCGAATAAAAAGCAATAAAAAATAAATTTAAAATTAAGACATATTTTAAGTTTAGCGATTATAATCAGCACATATTAACCGCAAGAGAGGGATAAAATGCAAAAAATTAAATATACATTTGCGTTGGTATGTTTACTGACAAGTTTTAATGCGCAAGCAGCCGGCAAGCCGGTTTCTTATTTGGAAGAAGTTTACGGCTTGGGTTCGGTGGCCGGACAAGGTTTAGCTTGTCGCGTTGACCGCTATGACGAATTTGAGCTTTTAGCGCGCGCCATTATGATTGGTAAAGCCCCGGATGCCCAGCAGCAAAAAGAGGCTATTCAGCAATATAATGTAGGAAAAGCTGAGGCTTTTATGGCCATGGAAGATGAAAATTTTGCCAGTTGTCCCGATGTCGCTGAAGAATTTGCGCGCCAAAAAATCTTTAAAAGTACGCTCTACTCCGACGGACATATCAAACTTTATGACGGCACGATGATTACGCCACGCAAAACCTACAATGCCAATCGCCTTTATGAAAAAGATCCTGACGCTTTTGCCAAAGCCGATGCCGCTTATAAAAAATTTGTTGCAGAAGCCGAAAAAAATGGTAAAAATGCTAAAAAAATTCAGCTGCATGATGCAAATTATGATAAATATTCGGGACAATTTTAGTTAGAGGAGAAAAATTTTATGGCGGCTTATCAGTATATTTTCGTAATGCAAAATTTAACCAAAGTTTTGCCGGGTGGACGAGAGCTGTTTAAGGATATTACGTTATCATTTTTACCGGGAGCTAAAATTGGCGTTTTAGGTGTTAATGGTGCCGGTAAATCGACTTTGTTAAAAATTATGGCCGGCGTTGATAAGGAATTTAACGGCGAAGCATGGGCGGCTGATGGTGTGAAAGTTGGCTATTTGGAGCAAGAGCCGCAGCTTGACCCTACCAAAAATGTTATGGAAAATGTGATGGCCGGTTTGGGTGAAACACAGGCTTTATTACAACGTTTTGAAGAAGTATCAGCCAAGTTTGCCGAGCCGTTGAGCGACGATGAAATGAATGACTTAATTGCCGAACAAGCCGAATTGCAGGAAAAAATTGATGCCGTTAACGGCTGGGAAATTGAACGCACGGTGCAAATTGCGATGGACGCCTTGCGCTGTCCGCCGGCCGATGCTGATGTAACCAAACTTTCCGGCGGTGAAAAGCGCCGTGTCGCCTTATGCCGCTTGCTTTTGCAAAAGCCGGATATGTTGCTCTTAGATGAACCGACTAACCACCTTGATGCAGAATCAGTGGCATGGCTGGAACATCATTTGCGCGATTATAATGGCACAGTGGTCATGGTCACGCATGACCGTTATTTCTTGGATAATGTTACCGGCTGGATTCTGGAGCTTGACCGCGGTCAGGGCATTCCGTACGAGGGCAACTATACATCGTGGTTGGAACAAAAGCAGAAGCGTTTAGAACAGGAAAATCGTGAGGAAAATGCTCGCCAACGCACTCTTGCTTTGGAACTGGAATGGATTCGTAAAAATCCGAAAGCGCGGCAGGCAAAATCAAAGGCGCGTATTAACGCCTATGATGAATTATTATCGCAGACGGCACGTGAAAAAATTTCCACCGCTCATATCAATATTCCGATGACCGAACGCTTGGGTGATTTGGTGATTGAAGCAGAGCACATCAGCAAAGCTTATGGCGACAAAGTGCTGATTGATGACTTGTCGTTTAAAATTCCGAAGGGCGCTATTGTCGGTATTATCGGTCCGAACGGTGCCGGTAAAACCACTCTGTTTCGTATGATTACAGGTCAAGAAAAGCCCGATTCCGGGACTATCCGCATTGGCGATACGGTCGATTTAGGTTATGTTGATCAATCGCGTGATGAAATGAGTGCCGATAAAAATGTGTGGGAAGAAATTTCCGATGGCTTGGATATTATCGAAATCGGCAAAAATGAAATGTCTTCGCGCGCTTATGTTGGTCAGTTCAATTTCAAGGGCGCCGATCAACAGAAAAAAGTCGGACAGCTTTCCGGTGGTGAGCGCAACCGCGTACATTTGGCCAAGATGCTCCGCAAAGGCGCCAATGTCATTTTGCTCGATGAACCGACCAATGACTTAGATGTTGATACTTTGCGCTCGCTGGAAGAAGGTATTAATAACTACCCTGGGTGTGTATTAGTCACCTCGCACGACCGTTGGTTTTTAGACCGTTTAGCCACACATATTTTGGCTTATGAAGATGACGGCCATGTTGAATGGTTCGAAGGCAATTTTGAAGATTATGAAAAAGATAAACGTGCACGTTTAGGCGAAGAAGCATGCAAGCCGCATCGCATTCGCTATAAAAAACTGACACAGTAATCTTGGCAATATACTAACAAAAAAACGCCTGCCTTTCAAAATAGCAGACGTTTTTATTTTTTTTAGCAAAATTTAAGATTATTTTACAGAATCTTTCAAAACTTTACCAGCCTTAAAGCGCGGAGCCTTAGAAGCAGCAATTTTGATTTCCTTGCCCGTAGCCGGATTGCGACCCGTGCGAGCAGCACGTTTAACAATGTCAAATGTACCAAAACCGGTAATTTGAACAGCATTACCTTTTTTCAAAGCCTTTGTAATAACAGTGATAGCTGCATTAATAACTTGAGCTGTAGCTGCTTTCGATGCTTTAGCTTCAGCGGCAACGGCATCAACGAATTCTGTCTTATTCATGTTCATTCCTTTCTGTTGGTTATCAATTAAGGCGTTTCAGCCCTTTCGTCTTTTATTCTCAAAGCATTTTTTACAAATGTCAAAGCAAAATATGCGTTTTCTCACAGATTCTGTGCATATTTTCAGCTTTTTTATGCAAAATTTGCCTTATTTTTCTTCATCGAACCTAATTTTTACCTTTTTGCCATAAAATTTAAGCAAACGTTGCAAAGCGCCGTAATACATAAAGCGTCCCAGTTCCATACCTTCAATAATTCTTTCCGGAACTTTGATAATA
>ONQU01000151.1 GCA_900320035.1 uncultured Rhodospirillaceae bacterium
GGGGGTGTCGGTGGCGGTGTCAGCGGCGCCATCGTCAAAAAGATAAGTCCCAACATAATGCTTAAATTTTGAGGTTACTAATATGAATAATTATAATAAAGTTGACCTTTTTTACAATATATTCTGACAAAAGTCAAGAACAAGTTTGTTTTAGCGACGCCAAAATGCCTTAGAAAATAGAGCTAATACGGTGATAATTTCTAAACGGCCGAGAAACATGGTAAAGGTTAAAATGTATTTGATTGCCGGATTAAAGAAAGCGTAGTTTCCTTCCGGTCCAATAGCTGCAACCGCGCCCATGCCGACATTGGTGATGCAAGCCGATACAGCTGCCAGCGATGTTGCAAAATCGGTGCCGCATAAGCTGACAACTAAGGTTATAAGTATAAGGCAAATGAAAAACGAAAATAAATATACAAAAACAGAAAGGGCAACCTTTTCAGACAGATTCATTGCACCGATTTTTAGAGGAATAATGCGATTGGAATCAATAGCGGTGAGGAGTGATTTACGCAAAAAAGCGTAAACGACTTGCCAACGAAAAATTTTGACTGAACCGCTGGTGGAGCCGGTACATCCACCGGAAAAAGATAAAAACAAAATAAGCGTTGTTATCCAAGAACCCCATAGTATATAGTTTGCTGAGGTTAAACCAGTGGTGGTCATAGTGGATATAACAGTAAAATAGCCATTACGTAGAGCTGTAAATAATGGCATGTCTGTTACAAAATAAAGGTAAAGCGATAAAGCCAATCCTATGTAGAAAATCAACCGAAAAAAAGTGCAAACCTGGCGATTTTTATCGGCAGGTAAACCACGCAAAAATAATATATAAAATGTCATCGGCACGGCTCCAGATAGCATGAATAACATGGTGACGAGCTCAATAGAAAAGCTATCGAAAGCCGCAAGGGCATTGTTTTTGGTGGAAAAACCGCCGGTTCCTGTTACCGAAATAGCGTGGTTGATGGCATCAAACCAATGCATTCCGCATAAAATGTAGGCCGTGCAACAAAGGCCGATGAGGGAAAAATAAACAACCACAATACGTTTGGCGATATAACTGAATTTAGGCATAAATTTACCGTTTGAATCTGAGTTTTCACGTTGAAACATTTGCATGCCGCCAATGCCTAAAATAGGTAACAAAGCCACGGCAAAAATTACCACCCCCAGACCACCAATGCCGTTTAAAAGTGAGCGCCAAAGTAAGATAGACTGCGGTAGGGTTTCTATATCGGTGATAATTGTGGCACCCGTACCGGTAACACCTGATGCCGCTTCAAACCACGCATCGGTAACATTGTCGACAACACCGAATAAGGCAAAAGGAATAGCAGAAAAAAGGCAAACCAGAAGCCAACTGAATGCAGTGATTAAATATGCCTGTTTAACATCTATTCGTTCAACTTTGGTATTGTTTGATAAATATAAAGATAAGCCAAAAAAAATCGTAATAGCCGCAGAAGTTAAAAACGGTGACCATTCAGCATTGCTTTGCCACACGTCAAAACCGGCCGGGATGAGCATAAGCAGGCCTAAAATACCCAGAATATAACCACTGACTGTTAAAACCGGTTGCCACATTGCTTTTTTGACCTATTTAAGGGCAATATCTGCTGCATAATCGGCATCTACCAATTCTTGATTGATGAGACGCCCGTTCAAAAAGCACAGAGCGGTCGGTGTTTGCGATTGAATGGAATAAGCTACGATATCGCAATGCACCGGCTGATTGTCAATCAGCTTTTCCAAGTATAATTGTGCTGATTGTTCATTGTAAATATCCGGATTAGTGTATATGCCGTAAAGGTAAATAAAGGTATTTTCAATATAAAGACTGTTAGGGCCGACAACATCAACATGTCCATAGAGTTTTTCCGATTGCGTCAAATACATCAAATCCAAATCACGGCGGACGGCATAATAGTCTTCTAATTCACCTTCATAATAGGATTCTTCGGGAGTTTTTTGAATAACCGCAATTTCTTCTTTTTCTTCACTTTCATTGCGATTAGGCGTTGCTTTTTTAAGTTCCGCAAAGGTCTGAGCTTTAGATGCAACTGTTGTATTTTGTTGTTGCGGCTTTTGATATTTAGCTTTATTGAATTTTGCCACATTCCATGCGGTGAAGCGGATTTTTTCCTTTGTTTCTGTTTTTGCGCTTTCAGTTGTTTTTATTTCCGGAGCAATCTTCTGCATTTGATCCTTTACCGTATCAACCGACTGCGTAATTTTTTGTTCGGTCATCCGTTTAAGATTTTCCACATTGTTTTTGATGACAGTCATAAATGGATGAGTCATTTTGGCTTTGTACCAACTTGGTATATCAGAAAATTTAACGTCGTAAACGAGCGGTATTACGACCATCGCGATAATTAATAATACTAATGCAAGCAACATAAATTTCCAATGACGGAAAGGCCATGTTATAAACATCATCAGTTTGTGTATCAAGCCTAGAAAACCGCTGACACGCAATTGAGCCCATTCTTTCATTATTGACCTCCGTATTTTTGTTGCAATTCAATCATTCTTTCCGGCGTAATACGTTCAAACAATGCCTCTCCGACAACAAACGGGTGCCCACTCGGTAGAGCATTTATTTGTTCTTTTACGCTGAAGTTTGTTAGTGTTGGCATATCTTGCATGCCTAAGCCGAATTTGCCCATTATTTTTTGCGCCGTATTCGGTAACAATGGCGCGCTTAATATAGCATAAATACGCACCAAGTTCAAGCACAGCCGCAAAATGGTGGCGGCGCGAGTTTGGTCTTCTTTGATAATTGTCCATGGTTCGGTTTTGGTAATATAGTTATTACCTTCAACCCAAATGGCACGCAATTCGGCAACGGCTTTACGAAATTCCATTTCATTAAGAAAGCGAAAATAGTTATCGACTCGCGTTTGTATGGTTGCAATCATTTCTTCATCAACAGGTTCCAATTTGCCGCCTTCCGGTATGGTTTCCCCCAGTTTAGAGGCAGTCATTTTCATCACCCGTTGAGCAAAATTACCTAAAACACCATTCAAATCCTTGTTGATCGTATTAACAAAATTTTCAATTGTGAATGAGGAATCAGAAGCTTCCGGTGCATTAGCCATCAGCCAATAACGCCAATAGTCGGCTGAAAATTCATTGATGGCATCATCGGCGAAAATACCGCGATGTTCCGATTTAGAAAATTTACCGCCTTCAAAAGTTAAATAGCTGAAACCTTTCAAATAATCAACCTTAGTCCAATTTTCACCGGTACCGAGCATGGTAGCCGGAAATGTAATTGAATGGTACGGCACATTATCTTTACCCATAAATTCTACGTAGCGCACATCGTCAGCATTAAGCCACCATTCTTGCCAACTGCGTTCATCAGGCTTTTCATCGGCCCACTGTTTGGTGATGCCGATGTAGCCGATTGGGGCATCAAACCATACATAAAAAACCTTATCTTCATAGCCGGCTTTATTGACCGGAAAACCCCATTTTAAATCACGTGTGATACAACGCGGTTGTAATCCTTCTTTGAGCCATTTTTTAGCGATGGAATAAGCAATATCAGGCCAAAACGCCTCTTTTGTTTTTAGCCATTCTTCCAATTTCGGTTCAATTTTCGGCAAATTTAAGAACAGGTGTTTGGTTTCTCGCACTTCCAAATTAGAACTGCCGGAAATGGTGCTGTGCGGGTTGATTAAATCGGTCGGTTCCAAGACTTTGGTGCAATTTTCGCATTGATCGCCGCGTGCTTTATCGTAACCGCAATACGGGCAAGTACCGGTAATATAGCGGTCGGCCAAAAACATTTTATCATCAACCGAATATATCTGTTTCATCGTTTTTTCGGTAACGAAACCGTTTTTATCGAGCTGCTCGAAAATGTGGTAAGTTATCTCTTGATTTTGCGGGCTGGAAGATCGACCGAAATAATCAAAAGATAAATTAAAATCTTTGCAAGCTTGGGCATGGATGGCATGATATTTATCGCAATATTTATCTACCGGTAAACCTTCTTTTAAGGCGCCCACTTCCGAAGCTGTGCCATGTTCATCGGTACCGCAAATGTATAAAACCTCGTTACCCATCATCCGCATGTAGCGCGCATAAACATCGGATGGCAATAAGCAACCGATCATGTGTCCCAGATGAGGCACACCGTTGATGTACGGCAAAGCAGATGTAATTAGGATTTTAGACATTTAGCAAGACCTCCTTATATTTGTTTTCATCAATATGAGGCAGATTTTAGCTTATTTTATGAAAAGCGCAAGTAAAAAAGCATAATCTCGCAAGATTTTCTTAATTTCAGCATATAAAAAAAGAAAGCATCGGGATGCTTTCTTTAAAATCTACTTTGGGGCTTTGGGGGATAAAATAAAGGTTCTCCTTTGTAGACCCAATGATAAAGTGCTACACATAAAATCATAATCAGCAGAATAATTTTAGAAGAGAGCCAAGCTACTGCTATGTTGCATAATACAATCAGAAATACCCACCAGAAAGAGTGCGGCACTGCATCTTGTGTGCAAGCAAAAATTAAAGCTCCGAAAATTGTCAATTAGTTTTTGAATAGCTATAAAAAAAACGAAAGATTTCTCCGGTACATATGGAAAAATCTTTCGGTTAAAAATTGATGATATAAGTTTTAAATCATTGCCATACCGCCGTTGACGTGAATGGTCTGCCCGGTGATGTATTGTGCTTCATCGGAGGCCAAAAAAGCGACAACATTAGCAATATCTTGCGCTTCACCGAGTTTTTGTTCCGGAATTTTAGCCAGCAATGCCGCTTTAACATCTTCCGGCAAAACATCGGTCATTGGGGTTCTGATAAAGCCAGGAGCGATGGAGTTAACAGTAACACCGCGTGAGCCGACTTCTTGGGCCAAGCACTTATTCATAGCAATCATACCGGCTTTAGATGCGGAGTAATTAGCTTGACCGGCATTACCCATAACACCGACAACCGAAGCAATACCGATAATACGACCGAAACGGCGCTTAATCATACCGCGAACAGCCGCGCGCGCCAACTTAAAGCCCGCAGAAAGATTAACATCCAAGACAAGCTGCCAATCTTCATCGCTCATACGCATAAACAAATTGTCGCGGGTTAAGCCGGCATTGTTGACCAAGATATCAATGCGACCCATTTTTTCTTCTACTTCGGCAACCAAATTTTTAACAGCCTCGGCGTCGGTTAGATTGGCCACAAAACATTCGGCATTACCACCTAACTCTTGTTTTAAAGATTCTAAACGTTCGGCGTTCATATCCGTTAACGCCAAAACAGCGCCTTGTTCATGCAAAGTGTGGGCAATTTTGTGACCTAAACCACCGGCAGCACCGGTAATTAAAGCTACTTTTCCATCTAGTCTGAACATGTTTATTTTCCTTTCATTATAAATTCTTAGCCAGTTCTTCAATTTCGGCAATAGAACCGACCGAGATTGCGTTAATATCTTTATAACTGCGTTTGAAAAGACCGGAGAGTACTTTGCCGGCACCTAATTCAACGACGTCAGTTATATTTTGTTTATGTAAAAAGTCCATTGTTTCGCGCCAACGTACTGTACCGGTTACTTGTGCAATCAGTTGCTTAGTAATTTCTTTGTGATTGGTAATCGGCTCTGCCAAAACATTGGCGATAAGTGGAATTTGGGCATCATGTGTTTCTACTTGCATAAAGGCTCTGGCCATAATATCAGCCGCCGGTGCCATATATGGGCTGTGAAATGGTGCACTGACCGCTAATTTAACACATTTTCTGGCGCCAAATTCGGGTGCAATTTCTATAGCTCTATCAATTGCCGTCATCGCCCCCGAAAGAACTACTTGACCTTCTGAATTATCATTGGCGGCAACACAAATATCGCTTCCATTGGAACATGCCTCCACCAGTGCGCCGACGTCCTGGTATGATAAGCCGATAATAGCAGCCATGCCGCCTTTGCCGACCGGAACAGCGTTTTGCATTGATTGTCCACGCAGACGCAGAAGTCTTGCCGTATCTGTTAAAGAGAAAACACCGGCGGTGCAAGCCGCGGAATATTCGCCCAGTGAATGACCGGCCACAAAGGTTGCCTTATCTTTTAAGGTAATATTAAAATCACGCTCTAAAACACGCACAATAGCCAATGAAAAGGCCATCAATGCCGGTTGCGCATTAGCCGTCATGGTTAAGGCACTGTCCGGTCCTTCAAGCATAATCTTAAACAGGTCCTGATTTAGGGCCTCATTGACTTCGGCAAAAACATCGCGTGCGGTAGCAAAATTATCGGCTAATTCTTTGCCCATACCGACAAATTGTGCGCCTTGTCCCGGAAATACAAAAGCATATTTCATCAATATTTCTCCTTTACGGGCAGTGTATAAACCTTTATCCGTAAAAGTCAAGAATAAGGTTTTTTTTTATTAACATCGGCTGTAAAGTTAATAATTTTTTGAATATTTTTGCTTATTATCTTCCTGTTTGTAGCGGAAAGTTTTAGAGGGAAAAATGGCTCAGAAAAAAATAAAGAAAAAACAAAAAAAATCATTGTGGCATAAAATGTTTTGTGTCTGCTTAGGTATTTGTTTTATTGTGCTGCCTATTTTGATGTTTATCAGTTTGTACAGTTATCATCCGGAAGATCCGTCTTATAATAAGGTTACCGACCATGCCGTGGAAAATATTCTTGGTTTGTTTGGTTCTTACAGCGCTGATTTTATTTTGCAATCTTTTGGTTTAGCTTTGATAATTTTTCTGCTGGTGCCGTTTTTTTGGGGTATTGCACTGCTGCGGTATTATTCGTTTGCTGAATGGAAATCGCGTGTTTTCGCTTGGTTGGTCGGGATGCTTTGTTTGGCTTGTTTTTTTGATTTGACTTGCCGTAGTTTTTTAGGTGGGTTTGAACTGCCTAACTTAGCCGGTGAATGGTCACGCTCGCTTAGCCGGCCGCTTAATACCGTTATTAACCAACTGAATTTTCCGTATAATAAGGTGCTTTTAGATGGTATTATTTTGTTTGTAGCCTTTTTTGCCTTTAATTTTGCTGCCGGTGTAACATTTAAGTTTTGGTTGAATATGGGAATCAAATTTTTATGTTTGTGCCGTAATTTGGGTAATTTGATTATCAGTGGCGGAAAAAAGATAGCTAAAATACGTGATATCGGTGAATTTAAAGAGCTTAACCCGCGTTATTTGCAATCTAAAATGCAACATTTTGATAAACCGCGCTTAAAAATTCATCGTGAGCCGGCATTTGAACATACTCCTGACGTTGCCGAATCTGGTAAAACGCAGAATAATGGGTTGACGATTGAAATTTCGGATGCTGTTAAAGCAGCACCAGCAATAAATGGTGCCGGGACGCCAAAAGACGATGGCGGGGCTATTAGCAATAGTTACAATCCAACTTTTGATTTTATGAACGAAAGCGATATTGCTAATCAAAATACGAAGAAGACAAATAAAAAAATGACGCCTAAAGATATTTATCAGACGGAGGGCGGAAAAGTTGTTAACCTTAATGAGGTGGCTAAAAAAAGTTCGGCAAAAGAGGGAAGCTCTACTCAGGATACCTCGGCTAAAGCAGGCGAAAAAAATATGCCGAAACAAGACAAATCGGTAGCCTATACCTTGCCAGATATTAACTTATTATCAGTGCCGCAAAATAAGACCATTGTTTATGATGAGGAAACGCTCAAAGTTAATGCTGCAAAATTAGAGAATGTTTTAAACGATTTTGGTATTCATGGTAAAATTGTTCGCGTTCGTCCAGGGCCGGTGGTGACCCTTTATGAATTGGAACCGGCACCAGGGACACGGACGGCTCGGGTTATCGGGCTTTCCGATGATATTGCACGCTCAATGGCCGTGGCTTCCGTCCGTATGGCCGTGGTAAGCGGTGCGAACACAATTGGTATTGAATTACCGAATGCCAAACGTGAAACAGTATGGTTACGCGAGTTGTTTGAGGATGAAACATTTAAAAACAGTAAGAACATTTTAAATGTGGCTTTAGGTAAAGATATCGGTGGTCAGCATGTTTACGCCGATTTATCTAAGATGCCGCATTTGTTGGTGGCCGGTACAACCGGTTCCGGTAAGTCGGTCGGGGTTAATTCGATGATTTTATCTTTATTA
>ONQU01000087.1 GCA_900320035.1 uncultured Rhodospirillaceae bacterium
CCGGAACTTCCAGCGTTTGCGCCATTTTTTTAAGTTTTATCGCAAAATCCGTCTCATCATCGGCAAATTGCTTCGGAAGTGTCGTAAAAATCGCCAACAATTGATGCTGCTTAAAATAGCGATATTTTTCCGCACTTAACCAACACTCCAAGCTGTTTTGCAAAATTTTCGCATCGGTCACAACAGTATCGCGCTTAAATATGCGTTTTACGAACATACGAGAGTTTATCAGGGCAATATCGCTATCTTCTGCCGGCTCATCAAAGATTGTCGTAGTAAAATTACGAAAATCCGGCGCATTAAACAGCAAAATATAGCCGTCGTTACAGCTTAAAATACTTTGCATTAAACTGATGGCAAATTGTTCTGCTTGCAAGCATTTCCCCTGAATCGTCAGCAAATCATTTGCGTTTATGCCTCCGAGTTTGGCCTCCAGACAATCAAATCCGATTTTCAACCTATGTTGCTCGATATTCCTGTTTTGGTAAGAATACAGCAGATGTAAACAGCGCAAAAGTTTTTCTTCAGGCGAATTGCCCCAATAAGGCAAATGTTCTATTTTTTGAAACCTTAACGGGTGCTTCAATTTTCGTAACGCTTTACTTTCGATTTGCCGTATACGTTCGCGCGTTACATTAAATTGGTTGCTGACTTCTTCCAAAGTATGATCCGTATTCATACCTATGCCAAAGCGCATGCGCAACACACGTTCTTCACGCGGTGTCAGCATATGCAACAATTCACTAATTATCTGTTTTATTTTTGTAATTTCTCTTTCTTCGCCGCTGATTTCTTTATGTTGCGTCACGGCTGTAGTATCCTCGCCTTTCTCGATAATATTCTCCACGTCAACTTCTTTTACTTCCAAAAGTTTCTT
The DNA here is from genome assembly GCA_900320035.1 of uncultured Rhodospirillaceae bacterium. Classification (GTDB taxonomy): domain Bacteria; phylum Pseudomonadota; class Alphaproteobacteria; order RF32; family CAG-239; genus RUG410. The sequence continues at coordinate 878 of ONQU01000087.1, forward strand.
AATTTCCGGATATTCTTCAGCTTTTTCAAAGTAATCAAAAGCCGTTTTATTATATTCATCTCGAATTCCGACATCGGCACCAAATTCCAGCAATATTTTAATTACTTCCGGATTAGAGTTATATTTGGCTGCAAACATCAGCGGCGTCATTTCATCGTTTATATCTTCTTCATTTACCGCGGCGCCGTATTTAAGCAAAGTATTGATGATATCCGGATTAGGATTGTATCTGGCGGCATTGGCCAAAACAGAGCCCGTCAACCAATCTTTGGCATTAAGGTCTGCACCGGCATCTATCAATTCCGCAATAATGTTTGGATCTGCGGTAAAAGATGCGGCCATAATTAAAGGCGACGAACCGGCTTCGTTTCTGGCGTTAAGCTCAACTCCGGCGGCAATTTTTGCCTTAACATCTTGCAAAGTCGCGGTTTTCCACCAATCTTGCGATAAAAAATCTGTCATATCTGAATTCTCCGTTTGTTTATGTTTATTACAGAAGTTTTTTGACTTCCGCTTCCATTTTTTTCAAAATATCATTTTTGATCTGTCGGACACGTTCTCCGCTAATACCTAATTTTTGCCCGACTTTATTCAGCGGTATCTCATTAAATATAACATCCTCGACAATTATTTTTTCTTGTTTGGAAAGATTATGTCGCAGTGTTTGCAGTTTATAATTCATATTTTCCATAATACAAAGCATTTCCGGATTTGGTGCAGATGAAGCGATAAATTCTTCATCCTCTATTTTGATATTTGAATTTACGGAAGACCAAAACTGATGCATAATTTCTACATTTTTTACTGAAGTAGAAAGCTTCTCTGCCAATAATTTGTATTGTTCTTCTGTCGGTTGGGTATTTTCATCAATATCCATCTGTTTTTCTGCCGAACGCAAATGATAGAAAAGCTTTCTGTTTTCTTTATTACTGATTATTTTGTAGTATTCTCCGCAATTGCGTACATATTCAAATAAATTCATTTTTATATAGAGATATGCAAAAGAACCGAAACTGCTTCCTTTGGTTGCATCATAACGCTGCACTGCTGCCCAAAGTCCGAGTTTTGCTTCTTGAAGTCTGTCTTCTTTATCAAGATTATAACCGGAAAATTGGTTAGTGATTGATTGCACCATGTTTTCGTATTGACGATACAATTTATCCCACGCTTTCGGCTTTTCTTGCAAAACATCGCAAACAAGTTGTGCTTGTTCTTCAAGACTTAGTTCAGAATAATTTTCACGACTTTTATTGACCATGAAAAACCTTTCTTTATGGAGTTAGTAACAAAGTTTATTAGGTAGAAGCATTTGCCCTTATCTACATTATGGGGAATAATTTTCAAATCACAAATTTTTTTATTTACAAAGTGCTAAAGCCTCGCGTTGCATACCTTCGCTAAAGATGGCACAGCTGGCGTTTCGTTTAGTAACAACCGAACTTCTTAAATATGTATAGCCGGTACTTTTGCCATACTTTTCTATGGCCTCATCAATGTTTGACTTATCTGCTTTCATGTAGTTTTTAGCCACAACATCGTAACAGGCCTTAAAAGTACCTTTTCCGACAGCTTGTAACGTTCTTTTTAACCATACTTGATCTCTCATTTGTTTTCTCCTTTCTAAAAATGTTATTTCTTTGAATATTCTTCCAATAATTTCAAGATTTCCGGATTTTTATTTTCTTTTGCGTAGTCAATAGCTGTTTTGCCTTCATTATCTTTGGCATTGATATTTGCACCTAACTCCAATAATGTATGAACAATAGCTTCTTCAGTCCTACTTCCAATATGAAACGATATATAAATAGGGGGTAGCGGACTATGTTTTATCGCATATATTAAAGCAGTCCAACCTTTATTATCTCTTGTATTAACATTTGCACCAAATTCAACCAACGTTCTTATAATTTCTGTTTCTGTATTATAATATGAAGCATACATCAATGGTGTTCTACCCACATTATCTTGAGCGTTAATATCATTACCCATTTTTACTAATGTGCGTATAATCTCTGGATTTTCATTAGACCATGCTGCCCACATTAACGATGTGCGACCTTCGTTATCTTTCGCGTTTACTTTACTACCAAGTTCAAATAGCATGCGAATAATTTCAGGATTTTTATTAAAGTTAGAAGCAGCCATGAAAGCTGTCGCCCCCCTGCAATCCACGGCATCTATATCAGCTCCAAGTTCTACTAACGCGCGAATGATTTCTGGATTATTATTCTCATGTGCTGCCATCATTAAAACTGTTTGCTCTAAAATATCAATTTTTGCTTCTATATTAGCACCAAGTTCAACCAAAGTACGAATAACTTCAGGATTCTTATTAGAGATTGCTGCAATTTGTAAGGCTGTCATATCTATTTCATTAAAGGGCTCATCTTTCACTGGTGTATAGTTTGCGA
>ONQU01000090.1 GCA_900320035.1 uncultured Rhodospirillaceae bacterium
CTGATTCTGTTTCGGGTAAATCGCAATATAAAAGAAAACATGGCAATTTTGGCGTTGCTCTATATCTGCGGTGTGAGCGGCGGTTTGCTCAGTCGGTTAATTTTTTAACAAGAGAATATGATGTTTTATTTCTTGACCATTTTAGCTTTGGTTTTGGCTGTTTTAGGCACACTGATTATTGTAGTGTTGGGCGTGGCCGGAGCCTATTTGATTGTGGTCGGACGGTTTATGCGTACGTCGCCGCCGGTGCCGTCATCGGGACGCGTTAAAGACGCTATGTTGCAAGATGCGGTGACGCTTTTAGAAGCACAGCAAAATTTAACGGTGGTCGATTTGGGTAGCGGTTGGGGAACACTGTTGCTCCCATTGGCGCGAAAATTTCCGCAACATCGATTCATCGGTTATGAATTGGCACGATTGCCTTATTTTATCAGTCGGTGGCGGGCGCGAAAATTAGCTAATTTGCAATTCGCTCGGCAAGATTTTTTTACGGCAGATTTGGTTAATGCCGATGTGGTCTTTTGCTTTTTGTTACCGACGGCGATGCAACAGTGTCAGGAAAAAATTGTGCCGCAACTACAAGCAGGAGCAGTGCTCTATGCTAATCGGTTTGCGCTGCCGAATATTGCGCCGCTGCGGTGGAAATCGTTCGGTTCAGCGTATGAAACCTACTACGTTTATCGGTTTTGAAAATTAAATCAATAGACTTGCTTTTAGTTGAAAAATAAGGTACAATAAAAGCAATTAAATTTAAGGATTATGGAAAATTATTTAGAATTATTATTGGATTATCTACCGTGGATTCTTATTCTTGCGGTAGGTATTATGGGATGGATACGTACGGGATTTCATGGAGGTATGGGCGTCGCTTTGTTGTGTTTATTTATCACATACATAAGCGCTGCTTTCGATCTTGTTTGGATTGGAATAGCATTTAGCTTGTTTACGCTTATGGGATATCTACGTATTCCGAAATGGCTCTGGTGGGGAATTATTATTACCGCAATCGGAGCAGGAATTTTATGGTGGCAGAATATTATTTGAGCTATCATACAAATAAAAAACATCTCGTTTGCTTTGCGGCAGACGAGATGTTTTCTTTTAATTTAAAATAGTATTTAATTGCCTAAAGTATTTACTTTTAATTTTTTCATGGTTGCTACCGGATTTATTTTTACCGTATTACTTTGCTGTTTGATATACGATTTTTCGGTTTTACGAGCTTCTTTTGTGGCTCTTTTCTGTGCTTTTTCAGCTTCTTTTTCGGCTTTTTTACGAGCCTTTTGAACATCTTTTATCATTTTGGCTTCGACTTCAACTTTCGTCATTTCATCATAATAGGCTTTATGGAGAGATTGTAGATCATCTTTGTTGCGGGCCAGACCTTTATATTTTTCTTTCAAAGCCGCAAAACGTTCCGGATCTTCTCTGTACATTTTACGGACAGTAGCACATTGTTCTTTAGTAAGAGGAAGTTCAGGTTCTTGCGGATCTTGAGAAATATTTAAATTCGGATTATCGGTTCTTGGCATCGGTGTCAGAGTATTGGTTAAGTCTGCTTTTGCCTGATTTGCATAGGTTTTAACTTCCGGCATTTTCGGTGTTTCTTGAACTTGAGATTCTGCCGGTTGTTCGCGTTTAGTGGTGCGCCGCGGAGCCGGTTTGGCTTGCTCATTGCGCGATTCGCTTAACAGTTTATCTTTTATAGCCGTGTATTTTTTTGCATCCAAATGTGCAACATGTTCCAACGCTGTGCGCGAATTCATCGATTTTTCACCGACCATTTTGGCATAATCATTCGGACGATTTATGGCATACCAAGCCACATCGTAAGCATCCGTACCATATGTTTGGGCTAAAGTGGCGGTCATTTTATCGGCATCAACACTTCGATTCGCGCCATTGATTCTATTCATATATTCAATCATTCTTTGCAGCTTTGTTTTATCCGCATCGCTTAGGCTTTTTTCTTGTTTTGGGGAACGTTCCTTATTCCACTTTTGTAGCAAACCAACATTTTGTTGTTGCCAATATTTAGAACCTTTTTTCTTTTCTTCAGAAGTCAGTTCGCAGATAAGCACAGCACCGCTGGCAGATCTACCATAAATTTTCAGTTCTCCGCGATTAATCAAATTAAGTTTTTCTTTATCGCTGAGTTCCTTAAGTTTCTTTTTCGTTTCAGATTCTGATTTATTGTTTTCGCTCATAATTATTCTCCCGTTTATATCACCACTAAAATCACTGTATCACAAAATTAATCATAAGTATATTAATTTTTTATGACACTTCAGATGCCGCAAAAGCTTGCAAGAGAGAGAGCAAATTTTGTAGATCATTTGGTAAGTCTGAATCAAACTGCATCAGTTGACCAGTGCGCGGATGTATGAACCCCAAACTTTTGGCATGAAGCGCTTGTCGTGGAAAATTATTAACGGCAGTTTTAATATTTGTCGGCAACATAATTTCTGATTTTTTATTTTTAACATATACCTGATCGCCGATAAGTGCGTGGCCTTTAGAACTCAAATGGACACGAATTTGGTGGGTACGGCCGGTTTCGAGATTGCACTGTACCAAAGCGGCGACACGGCCGAAAATTTGCCGTGTTTGATAATGGGTAATTGCCGGTTTACCGCCCGATTCGACAATAGCCATTTTTTTGCGGTCAAATGAGCTGCGACCGATGTTGCCGACAATGGTGCCATTCAATGGATTCGGCACACCATAAACCAAAGCATAATAAGTGCGTTCAATGCTATGAGCGGCAAATTGTTCGCTCAAATTTTGGTGCGCTAAATCATTTTTTGCCACCACAAGTAAGCCGCTGGTGTCTTTATCAATACGGTGGACAATACCCGGACGCTTCACGCCACCGATACCCGATAAACTGTCAGCACAGTGATACAACAGGGCATTCACCAATGTGCCGTGCCAAGCACCGGCGGCCGGATGCACGGTCATGCCGGAGGGTTTGTTGACCACCAGTAAATCAGCATCTTCATAAACAATATTGAGATCAATATTTTCCGGCTGCGGCTCAGCCTCTTCGGCCGGCGGTATGGTAACAACATAAGCATCACCGGTTTTAACTTTATGGGCATTATCGATTAACAATGTTTCATCAAGGGCGACATAGCCGCCGGTAATCAGCTTTTGCAAGCGCGCACGCGAAATTTCCGGCAGGTTTAGAACCAAAAACTTATCCAGACGCATATTATTTTGTACCGCTTCAACCTCTGGTAATAAAAATGTTTTATCTTCTCTTGTCATTTTTTTCTTTATAAAATATATATTATGAATTATAATATACAATAAGTGCAGAAAAAGCAAGCTTCAGATGAGGTAAAGATTTATGGCTGAAAAAAACATATTTGACGATAATGAAGACTTTGAAAAGTTGTTGAATAGTTTTATTAATGATAAAAACGGCGCAGACAGCGAAGACGAAAAAAAGACCGATTCGCCATTTGGTAAATTGAGCGAAGAAGGTGAAAAAATTAATGCACAAATTTCGGCTGAAATGGAAGAAGATTTAGCGGCGGTTTTAGCCGTTGGTAAAGAAGAAGCGGTTGCCGCCGAGCAGGAAAATCTGCCGAATTTGGGAGCCGATGAATCTGAACTGGCACAAGCGTTCATTAATTTTCAAGCTTCGGTTGATAAATTAACTAAAGAGAATTTAAAGCAAAATTTTGAGTGTTTGTTCAGTATTGATGATTTATATCCGAATTATAAACCGAGTGTCGGGCGCTTAATTTCCAATGATATTGTCAACGGCTGGATGCTTTTGAGTAAAATGTTTCCGAATGAAATCGGTAAATTTTCGCCATCATCCAGCGATGAGGAATTTTTAAACTTTGCGGAAAAATTACAAAATCAGGATTTGCAGCTGGCGGTTATTTCATATGTGGAAATTTTGATTGATATCGAAAGTTGTGAACTTGGCTATCAAGCTAAGTTGCTACGCTATCAGGAAACGCACATTAAGCGGATTATGTATGAAGAATATTTGGCACGCAAAGAGCGGCAACAAAAATTTGTTGATGCCGTTAAAAAGCGTAATTTTCCGATAGATGCCGAGCGGCTTATCACGAATTATTTTCGCGTATCGCAGAAAGATTTTGATGGTGCTTACAAAGCCTTAACGACTAATCCTGCCATCTTTGCACCGATTGATTTCAGCAAAATTAAACCGCGGTGGTTTGGTTTGCTTAAAGTTACGCCCAAAGACGGCATCCGTTTAAATATAAAAATCGGCAATTTTTTGAAAAAACTTAAAGTTTAGTTTTTTCTTTATTTAAAAGTTGCCACTCAAACCATTTGGCGATTTTTAAGAACCGAAAATAGGCATAGGTTGTTGCCGTCCAAAAACCGCATGTGCCGTAAAAACAATATCTTCTAATGAAGTAATAAAACAAAAACTGACGCGGAAATTCGGTATAGAGGCGCAGCCGTGAATAATGTCGATTCTGCTCCACGGCTGTTTTAACCAACTCATCGGTATACATATTAAGTTTGTACCAAATACGCGTCAGAGAGATATAAGAATAGTGATGTATTTTATATTTCAGCTGCGTAACTTTGGCATCAGGCCCAACAATAACACGGTCATTGGTTAAATAGTCCGGCATGTTGCTTTTGCGGCGGTCATATAAACGCTCTAAATTATATGTTCTGGCCAAAAGACGCGGTTTTTTATCTCCCGGCATCATATCGCAAATCTTAATTTTATAAGCATCTGCCTGCGGATTATTCATTTCTGCCTTAATTTCAATAATCAACTCCGGCGAAAGCACCTCATCAGAATCTAGCGAAAGCACCCAGTCATTAGAGCATTGCTCTTGGGCAAAATGCTTCTGAGAAGAAATGTTTTTCCACTGATGAAAGATAAATTTTGCCCCATATTGCTTAGCAATTTCTTCCGTTTTATCGGTGCTACCACTATCAACTACAATAATTTCATCAGCAACCTGACTAACCGCCTCTAAGGTTTTACCTAAGCGTTGTTCTTCATTAAGTGTAACAATATAAGCTGAAATTTTTACCATAGTTCTAGTCCTTATAACTTATTTGATTAGTCCGAATTTCTTTTTACCTTGAGCAATTTTGACAGCGCCGTCAACGATATCTGCTTTGGTAATAATATAATTTTCATCGCTGATTGGTTTGCCGTTAATTTTCAAACCAGCCTGCTTAATCAAGCGCCGTGCTTCGCCTTTACTGCCGACAAAACCGATTTGCA
>ONQU01000091.1 GCA_900320035.1 uncultured Rhodospirillaceae bacterium
CTATGGCGGATGTAGCTCAGTTGGTTAGAGCGCTGGTTTGTGGTACCAGATGTCGAGAGTTCGAGTCCCTTCATCCGCCCCATTTTAAGAAAGATGCCTGAAATACGGCATTTTTTTGTTTTAAATTATTCCTATGTCAAAAGTTATATATCACTTTTTGTATTGACTTGTACCGCAAACTTTGATACGGATATCCAAGAGCAGTGTTATTAATATGGCAAGGAAAATTACTATGGTGACAAATGAGCAGGGACGCTCAATGATTGAAATGCTGGGCATTTTAGCTGTCGTTGGAGTGTTGACAATTGGTGGCATTGCCGGCTATACCAAGGCAATACATGCATACAGAGTAAATAAAATTAAAAACCAAATTGCTACAATGGTTACCACCATTCATACTCTCTATATGCACCAGGTTACCTATAAAACTTTAAATAATGAAACAGCCATCCAGACCAATATTGTCCCTAGAGAAATGCTTACATCAGACAATATGAAAAAGATAACTAATGTATACGGCGGCGAAGTCTTCATAGGCAACGGTAGCATCGGCCAAGGCGTCTCCGAAGTAGCTAACGATCAGAAAGCATTTTTGATTGAATATAATGGATTGCCGCGTAATGCATGTGTTGATTTAGCAAGTACCAATTGGGTATCCGATTCGATGCCTTCGCTGATGGGTATAAAAATTTCGGGATCATTAAAATCGGCAAACACGACAACATCTACCCCTCAAGCCATTGAAGATGTTCCGGAAATACAATTTCAAGATAACGGAGCCGGCTGTCGAGGGTCAAATATAGTCCAAGGATTAACGATTGCATGTGTCGGCGGTTCGTCGGTAAAAATTCCACTATCAAAGGCTCAAGCCGCTAGAGCATGTAATTGTGGATCAAATTACAGTTGTTCCATTACATTCAAATACTTCTAGTCTTTTATAAAATCGGTAGATAAACTTGAATGATATAAAGCACAATTGCCGCATAAATGCCGGCAACGATATCATCAAGCATAACCCCCCACGCGTTAAGAACTTTAACATCGAAGTATTTTGCCGGTTGGGGCTTGGTGATATCAAATAAACGAAATAAAGCAAAACCGATAAGATAAGTCCACCAAGCATGTAAATTACCGACCAACGCTTCGGCAACTAAGGCAAAACTCAGCAGTTGTCCGGCAACTTCATCAATAATAATAAGTGACGGATCATGCTTGGTATATTTTAAGACCTCTTTACTGGCAATAACACCAATAATCAAACTAATAATTGTTGCAACAATGATACCCCAAAAACCATAGAAGTAAGCCGCCACAAAAGCCAGTGGCAGAGTTTCCAGTGAACCGGCTGTACCGGAAGCCACCGGACAATAACCAACACCAAAACCGCTACACAGAGCATGGCATATAAATTTATAAACCTTATTTTCTTTCATTGATTTATTCTCCTTGTAAAGTGATAGAGCGACCGATGCATTGATATTCAAAGCCTAATTTAAGAGCATCTTCGGCTTTTAACATATTGCGAAAATCGAGAATTTTTTGCCGCCGCATAATCTTTGCTAAATGTGTTAAATCGGCATCGGCAAATTGCGGCCATTCGGTTAATATAACTAAAACATCGGCATTTTTAGCTGCCGCATACATATCATCGGCATAAGCAATCTTATCGCCTAAAATTTTCCGCGCTGTAGTCATGGCCTTGGGGTCATAAGCAACGATGTCCGATTTTTTATCAAGAAGTTCGTTAATAATGTCAATTGCCGGACTTTGGCGACAGTCATCAGTGCCGTTTTTAAAGGCTAGTCCCCAGATTGCAATTCTGGCATGAGGCATATCTTTAAGGGTAGCCAGCACCCGTTCTGCCATACGTTGTTTTCGCTTTTTATTACCAATAATCGTCGTTTCAATAAGTTCAATCGGTGCTCCCACAGCGCGCGCCATATGGGCCATAGCCATCGTATCTTTGGGAAAACAGCTACCACCGAATCCTAAACCGGCATTTAAAAAACGATTACCAATGCGGGAATCTAATCCCATACCTAAGGCAACCTCGCGCACATCGGCACCGGCTTTTTCGCAAAAATCAGCCATTTCGTTAATATAATGAATTTTCATGGCTAAAAAGGCATTGGAGGCATACTTGATTGCCTCACTGGAACGCCGCGAAACACAAAGAATTTTGGTTTTATCGGCGAAGGGTTGATATAACTTTTGCATCACTTCCAGGGCTTGAGATGAATTAGAACCGATCACAATTCGATCCGGATGGAAAAAATCGTGAATTGCAAAGCCTTCACGCAAAAATTCCGGCAGCGATACTACGTCAAATTGTGCTGTTGGATTTTGCTGACGAACAAGTTGCTCAATCTGATCGCCGGTACCAACCGGAACGGTTGATTTAGTCGCAATGACCGTATAACCGGTGAGATAATCTGCTAATTCAGAAGCCGCCGCATAAATATATTGCAAATCGGCTTCCTGCGTTATCGGATGCGGAGGTGTTCCCACAGCTAATAAAACAACATCAGCATCAGCCACGGCTTGTCGCATATCGGTGGTAAATTTTAAACGTCCGCTCTTCAAATTTTCAGCAAACATTTCTTCCAAACCGTCTTCATAAAGCGTCAACTTTCCGGCATTCAGAGCATCAATTTTTTCTTTAATTTTATCAACGCATATAACTGTATTACCCAGTTCGGCCAAACCAACCCCCGTCGGCAATCCAACATATCCCGTTCCGATAATTCCTATTTTCATTTTTTCCACCTCAATTACGTTTCTTACTTGCAATCATAAAATAAAATATCATATTGTCAATTGACGTTCGCCGAAATTAAGGAATATCCACTATTTTTGAACCACACTGCTACTTTTGCGGCTTATCGTGAAAAAAAATGGTATTTTGTAAAGAAATACTTGACATTAAAGCGCAACAGTATGTATATTGCCTTAGGTTTAATTGTAATACAAGGTTTTCAGATGAGTATTAGTCCGATACAATTTTTTCGGCAAGTGCGACAGGAAATGAAAAAAGTCACTTGGCCGACCAGAAAAGAGGTTATTCCGACTTGCACGATGGTAATTGCTTTAGTTGCCATGGCCACAGCGTTTTTCTTTGTTGTGGATATGATTTTGGGTTGGGGTGTTGATAAAATTTTGCAGTTAGGTTAAAAGGATTAAATTAGATGCAAGCACGTTGGTATGTGGTTAATGTTTATTCCGGCTCAGAAAAAAAAGTTGCTGAGTCGATCAGAGAGCAAGTAATGTTAAAAAAGATGGAAGACCGAATTCAAGAAGTTTGGGTTCCATCAGAGAATGTGGTTGTACCGCGCAAAGGTGATAAGCCGAAAGTTAAGGAACAAAAATTCTTTCCGGGCTATATTCTCGTTAAAATGGATATTTCGGACGAAAATAAACGTGATGAAACTTTACTGGTGATTAAGAACACACCACGGGTTAGCGGTTTTTTAGGTAGCCGTACCAAACCATTACCAATCAGTGAAGCAGAAGTGCAACGTATTATGAGCCAAGTTGAAGAAGGCACAGGTAGTGCGCAGGCCGAAGTTATGTTTGAGATTGGCGAACAAGTGCGGGTTATTGAAGGCGCCTTCACCTCATTTGTAGGGACGGTGCGCGATGTCGAGCCTGATAAGAATCGCCTTACGGTTTTGTTCTCGATTTTTGGTCGCGAAACACCAATGGAATTAGATTATTCACAAGTTGAGAAAATCTAAACCATTATGAATGTTATTAAAATCCCTTGTTTGCAAAAATGAGGGATTTTTTTTCAAAAAAAGGCGGTAAATTAAATGTCTTATTGTCATTGGGCTAATACTTCAGAAATAAACAAACACTATCATGATGAAGAATGGGGTAAGCCGTTGTTTAATGATTTTCGCCAATTTGAGTTTCTAATGTTGGAAGTGATGCAGTGCGGACTGAATTGGAATTTGGTCATTAATAAGCGCGAAATATTACGGAAGTGCTTTGATAATTTTGATTATGCTAAAATTGCCACTTATAATGATACCGATATCGAAAGGATTATGGCAACAGGTGGTATGATTAAAAGTCCGCGGAAAATTGCCGCAATTATACAGAATGCACGTTGTTTTCAAAAAATTCGCACAGAATTTGGCAGTTTTTGCAATTATCTGTGGCAATATTCAGATGGTAAGACTATTTTGTATGATAAACATGATGAGGGCTATATTCCGGCCAGCAACGGCTTGTCTGCCAAAATCAGTCAAGATATGAAAAAACGCGGTTTCAAATTTTTGGGACCGGTTGTGATGTATTCACATCTACAAGCATGCGGGCTGATTAATGATCATGCCGAAAATTGTCCGCGTTATCACTATATTATCTCTAATTATCCGACTATCCGTCGAAAACGCGATTCTGAAAAACAGGTGCAACACTTTTAATTAAGGAAAAAATATGACATTATGGCTTATCATCATGTGGACAGCTCTGATTTTAACCGGTATAGCACTGGTTTATGTCAGTAATCGCGTTTGCCAATTTGGTTGCATTAAATGCTTAACCAAAGACAATGAAAAATATAAAGCAATGATTGGCGGTGGTATCGTTTTTGGTTTGTTTGCCATTGTTGCATGGTGGCTCAATTTTGTAAATGCTATCGTATGCATCATTTATTTCGCCTTAGCATGGTTGATTTGTGATTTGTTACTGTGCTTCATCAGTCGCCTGCGCGGCAAGCCTTTTGAACACTATTATGCCGGTGGTTTAGCTTTAATTATCAGTTTGAGTATATTAGCTTACGGCTGGTACCTCAATCATCATGTGTGGCAAACAAATTACACTTTACATACCGAAAAGAATGTAAAACCGCTGAAAATAGCTTTGTTTGCAGATTCGCATATTGGTACCACATTTGATGCTTCCGGTTTTGCCGAGCATATGGCTAAAATACAACAACAAAATCCTGATGTAATTATCATCGCCGGCGATTTTGTTGATGATAATACAACCCGTAACGATATGCTCTCAGCGGTAAAAACTCTCGGTGAAATGCAAACAACATACGGCGTTTATTTTGTTTTCGGTAATCACGATAAAGGTTATTATGCCGCATCATATCGCGGCTTCAGCGGCGCTGAATTAATAACGGCACTCAAACAAAACAATGTTCATGTTTTACAAGATGAAATAAAACTGCTTGATAATAATTTTTATATCATCGGTCGGCGTGATTATTCAGTGGAGAAAGAACATCGTGGCAAGCGGCAAACCATGTCTGAATTAGTGCAAAATCTGGATAAAGACAAATATATGATTGTGGTTGACCACCAGCCTGCTGATTATAAAAGTCAAGCTACTGCCGAGGTAGATTTGGTTCTTTCCGGGCATACGCATGGTGGACAATTATTTCCCTTCAACTATGTCGGACAGTGGATTGGAGCTAATGACCGAATTTATGGTTATGAAAAACGTCGTAAAACAGATTTTATCGTTACTTCCGGTCTTTCTGATTGGGCTATCAGATTTAAAACCGGCACCAAATCAGAATACGTCATCATCACTTTACAGCCGCAAAATTGATAATCAAATGATAAATTTTAAATATTTGTTTACAAAATATTCATATCATATGCATGCTAAATAAGTAGGAAGGTATAAAATGGGAAGTTTTATTGCTTGGTTTATACGTTTATTTATTAATAATCCGTTGATTATTGCTGGTATTGCGCTTGCATCGTACTACAAATTCACTTATCCCCTGCCTATTATCAAACTCATCTTTACGCACGCGTGGATTCCGTATGCTATTATCGCCGGTATCGGATTGGGATATGCTGTATTAATTAAACATATTTATTATCCTAATACGAAAAGAATTAATTGGGGCGCTACCCTTCTCCGTACATTTTCTCATATATTCACCATTGCTATAGCAGCAGCGCTGACATTTGGTGTTTTATGTGCCTGGGACTATATTGGCGTTGGAAAATTAGACGATTATCTGCGCTATAAAAAATAAATTTCTGTGTTTTAAAAAATAATATTGACAAATATAAGACAAAGTGTTAGATTTTAGCTAATTACTTTATTATTAATTTTAAAAAAATAATTATGAGCAAAAAAGAAAAATTGGCTGCTTTCAAGGCACGCCTCAAGGAGAAAAATGTAACCGATGGTGCTTTCCGTAAGTATGTGGCTGAATACAGCAACCTGCTGTTTTATCGCCAGCACCAGGAAGCACAGTTAAGTTCGCATGCTCAGCACATTAAGATGGCTGAGTTGCGCGATGAGAATAATCTTAGGATTCTCAACATCTATCAGCTGATGCAAAAACTGGCCAGCGGACAGAAGGTCAATCTGATGGTTTATCCTGAGGTTGACAAGCAGCTCAACTTAGTTGGGAACTATCGAGTCGGTAAGTACAGAAACGATTTGCCACCGGTAGAGTTTCCTAACAGGAAAAAATCCTTGCAGCCCATCGGTAAAATCACCGTGTGGCAAGAGCCGCTTAAGGACGAGAACGAAATTGATCGTCCAAATCTGACGTTAGAGCAGATTATCACTCAGATTCCGCAAGGGTTAGTTGACCGAACCAAGGCTGTGTGTCTCCTTTCAGAAGAACAGAGTTTGTTTGAAGACGCC
>ONQU01000031.1 GCA_900320035.1 uncultured Rhodospirillaceae bacterium
AGTTCGAAGATTGTACACTCCGTGCAGCCACTAATGAGCCCCCGAAAGGGGGCTTTTTTTAGTTAAATATAATCGTCATCCCTCGAGGTGTACTGCGTATCACCTCGTCAAGGAATCTTATCTTTGCGTAGCGCTAATTCTATTTAATTCGGAGACCCCTCGACAGTTTCTGCGAAATCGAGGGACGACAGTTTAAAGTGAAATGAAACTCCACCGGCATAAGCCTGTGGTATCATTTTAGGTCAAGCCAAGCTTGTCCTACATCTACCCGCTAACGCAAGTAGTGTTACGTTCGAATCATAAAAAAAACACCTTGCTATTTTCGTGCAAGGTGTTTTGCAAAATCCAATTCAGAAAATTATTTTTCTGCTGTTTCTGCGGCTTCTTTAGCGGCTTCAGCTTCGGCGGCAGCTTTTTGTTCAGCAACGCGAGCTAAATCTTTAGCGCCTTTAGCGTTAACATCACGATCGACCAATTCAATAATGGCCATCGGCGCGCAGTCACCATAACGGAAACCGGCTTTGAGAACGCGGGTATAACCACCGTTGCGTTCTTTATAGCGTTCTGCTAAAGTTGAAAACAGCTTAGAAACAACTTCATTGTCGCGCAAGAAAGCAGCGGCCAGACGACGGCTGTTCAAATCGCCTTTTTTAGCATAAGTAATCATATGATCGGCAAAAGTACGAAGTTCTTTAGCGCGGGTTAATGTTATTGTAATTTGTTCATGCGTCAGCAAGGCATTTGTTAAATTTGAAAACAATGCGCGTCTTTGGCTGGTCGGCATATTAAATTTGCGATGTGCATCACCATGTCTCATTTTAAAATCCTTTCTAAAATCTGTTGTGCTTTGCGAGGGCAAAGCGGATAAAACCATGATTTCTACTACGATATTCATAAATAGAAATCTTCAATTTCGCTACGCTTGTAACATATATAATTTGCAAATGCAAGCAGATTCTGCAAAAGAATGAAAAATGATGAAGTATTAAATGCAAAATCAAGCAGATAAAGTTCAAAATATGAAGTGTTATACTGCTGCAAAAAGCCTGATTTTAGACGATTCGCACGATTCGCTTTCAGAAGGTTGAAAGAAGGTATATAGGCACTGTAAAACAAAGTCAGAGCGGATATCGGTTGCTTTAAGATGATGATAAAAATATGCTAAATTATAAAAATATACGTTTTTTCAAAGTGTTATATAGATGTTTCCGACAAAACAAGGGGGGCTTGAAATTTATAATCTATTGAAAAGCATTGGTTGACATATTAAATAATTTTCACTATAATGCCGCGCTAGCGAAATTATAATCCGTTAAGGATGCTAAAAAATCGATTTTTTTTAAGGAACGTTATGGCTGAAGAAAATAATCAAAACACTTACGATGGCACAACCGTTGAATCGTCTGCCGTTGATGCGGCAGCGGCTACTTTGCGTCACCTCTTAGCCAAGGGGCGCAAAACAGGCTACATTACAATGGAGGAGCTGAATAAAGCTTTGCCGCCGGAAAAATTAACTTCAGAAAAAATTGAAGATATAATGTCAAGTATTTCTGATATGGGTATCAATATTGTGGCTGACTCTGATAGCGATGAGGAGGAGGCTGAATCCGATAATTTTGAGTATGATGAAGAAGACGGTGAAAATGATGATATCGGTAATATTGATAGCAAAGATTTAGGACATTCAGATGATCCGGTACGCATGTATCTTAAGGAAATGGGCTTAGTTGAATTGCTTTCACGCGAAGGTGAAATTGCCATATCTAAGCGCATTGAAGCCGGTAAAACGGTAATGATTGGCGGTCTGTGCGAAAGTCCGATGACCATTAAGGCAATTGCCGGTTGGCGTGATGATTTGGAAAACGGCACCTTGCAACTGCGAGACATTGTTGATTTAGAAATGATGTATGGTGACGATTCAGAGGCGATGGTATTTGACGATGAAACCGACAACAACAGTGTCGATGATTTAGAAAAAGTTACTAAAGAACTTAATGAGAAAAATCTCGATGATATTGATGATGATTTAGCCAATGATATTGATATTGAAGGCGATGTCAGCGATGAAATGGAAGAAGTTGAGGAAGATGAAGATACTATTTCGCCGCTTGATGACGGCGAAGATGGTGCTATTGCCGAAGATGAAGATGATAATGACAGCGGCGGCCGGAGCACAACCTCAATTACCGCCATGGAAAATATGTTAATGCAGCCGGTGTTAGACATCTTAAATAAAATTTCTAATCAATATGATAATTTGAAGAAAATTCAAAGTCAGCGTATGGCGTCAATTCTTTCAGGGCGGAAGATTATTCCGGCCACCGAACGGCGCTACTTGAATTTGAAAAAAGAATTGGTTGAGTTGATGAGCTCAATTCATTTGAATAGCGCCAAAGTTGAACAGCTCGTCAATCAGCTTAATGATATGAATAATCGTTTGATGAGCCAAGAAGGTAAACTGTTACGCTATGCCATGTCGTGCAAAATAAAACGCGAGGACTTTTTGGAAGCATATCAAAAATCGGAATTGGACCCGAATTGGCTCGATAAGATTTCCATGAAAAAAGACAAGCACTGGGCTGCTTTTGTGGAAAAATATAAGAATGAGATTATTGAAATACGCCAAAATGTGGCACAGATGGCACAAGAATGCGGTTTGCCAATCAGCGAATATCGCAAAATGGTCGATACAATAAAGAAAGGCGAACGTGAAGCTGAACGTGCGAAAAAAGAAATGATCGAAGCCAACTTACGTTTGGTGATTTCAATTGCGAAAAAATATACCAATCGCGGTATGCAATTTTTGGACTTGATTCAAGAGGGCAATATCGGCTTGATGAAAGCGGTTGATAAGTTTGAATATCGCCGCGGTTACAAATTTTCCACTTATGCAACATGGTGGATCAGGCAGGCAATTACGCGTTCAATTGCCGATCAAGCACGCACCATTCGTATTCCGGTACACATGATTGAAACCATCAATAAATTGGTGCGCACATCGCGGCAAATGCTTATTGAAATGGGGCGTGAGCCGGTGCCTGAGGAATTGGCAAAACGGCTATCGATGCCACTGGAAAAAATTCGCAAGGTAATGAAAATTGCTAAAGAACCGGTTAGTTTGGAAGCACCGGTGGGTGATGAAGAAGATTCATCTTTGGGTGATTTTATTGCTGACGAGAGTGTGTTGCAACCGCTTGATATGGCAATTCACAGTAATTTGAAAGAAACCTGCACGCGCATTTTATCGTCACTAACACCGCGTGAGGAGCGTGTTTTGCGTATGCGTTTCGGTATCGGTATGAACACGGACCACACGTTGGAAGAAGTTGGTAAGCAATTTAATGTGACGCGCGAGCGTATTCGGCAAATTGAGGCCAAAGCATTACGTAAATTGAAACATCCGAGCCGTTCGCGTAAATTGCGTTCATTCCTCGATCAATAAAGAAGATTTGGAGTTTACGAAACAACGCTTGCGGACAAAATCCGGAGCGTTTTTTGTTATTTCACGATTAAAACAAATTGCCAAAAAATTTTTTTGTTGATTTTTAACAAATTTGTGCTATAATGAGTATAATACAGGGAGAATAAACGATGGCTTCATGGTTGAAAAAGTATGGTTTGGCGGCGCTGATGATGCTTGGCGGAAAAAATGTACAAGCACAAGAAGGTGGTGCACCACTATCGACCGATAATGATGTAAAAGCAGCCGCGAATGTGACAACACCGATTGTCGAAAATGCGGATTCTACTTATGTTTTACAACCTAGTGAAGATATAAAACAAACCAATTCGAATGAAGAGATAAAAAAACGGCCGACGATTGATGTTTCCATAGTTGACAAGTTAGGTCAGGTTTGGCTGAAAACAAAGGAAGGTAAGCAAGCTATTAATAATTATATTGACGCCGTGATGGCGGTGATGCCGGAAGCACAATTGCCGGTTTTAACCTCTGACGATGTTTATGCCTTAAAAGCTATGTGCAAAATATCTGCTGACGAAAAGTGTATAGGAATGTTTCCGAACAGCAGCTTGGAATATGATGCTCAAGATTTGTTGACCATGCAGCCGGATATGGTCGAAAAGTTGGATTCATGCTCGAGAAATTATGTTAAACCGGAGCGAATGCCGTGGGGAGATTGCGCGCAGGCGGTTAAAAATTATATGGGGCTTACGGGTTTGGTTGATAAGGATGATATGGAAAAAATAGCTTCGGCATATCAATTGATTGATTATTTCCGTAATTCTGAAAATTTTGAATTGCGGAAACTGAAAAATGCCGAAGATGTGTATAAGGTGCGACCGGGGACATTTATGGTTTTGGATAAAGGGGAAACGCCGCACGGACATACCTTATTGGCAATTGATATGAAAGACAATCAAGAAGCGCAATATACGAATGAATATGGCGAAATATATGATTATTCGCCGATTGGACAGCGTGCCGACAAAGAATCGCCGAATATCAAATTGCAACGTGGTAACGGGAAAAAATATGGTGCGCCGTATGGCGGATTTACGATATTGACCAAAATAGGTGATAGAACATTTAATAAAGAGTTGGTTAATGAAGCAAAAGAGGAACAAATTGCCGAATTTCGCAGCACGTTTATTGCCAAGGAAGACGCTGTTCCGTTATTAAAGGCGCCGACACCGACTCAATTATTAAAGCGGTGGACGGATAAAAAAGCAGAATTGCAAGAGGAACAAGAGGGTGAGTTGAGCTATGTTGCACATCCGAAGTTTCGTTGGTTGGCTAACGGGGTGAAAAGTTATCATCATAAATATAAAAGAGGCGGTCGCCGTTCTCGTTCTTATCGGTCAGGGACGAGCCGTTTGGCTCAAAAACGCAGTTCCAGAGGCGGTCGCCAATAAATATAAAATTTGTAAACAAAAAAATTCCCAAAGCAAAGCCTTGGGAATTTTTTTAAGCTAAACCGAAAATTACTTCAATTCAACCTTAGCGCCAGCGGCTTCAAGCTTAGCTTTAATAGCATCAGCTTCATCCTTCGGTGCACCTTCTTTAACAGTCTTCGGTGCACCTTCAACCAAGTCTTTAGCTTCTTTCAAGCCAAGGCCGGTAATGGCACGAACTTCTTTAATGACGTTAATCTTGTTAGCGCCGGCATCAGCCAACACAACATCGAATTCCGTCTTTTCTTCAGCAGCGGCAGCAGCACCACCAGCAGCGCCGGCAACAGCAACGGCGGCGGCAGCGGAAACGCCCCACTTTTCTTCTAACATTTTTGCTAAATCAGCTGCTTCCATAACGGTTAAAGCTGATAATTCATCTACTAATTTGGCTAAATCTGCCATTGTTTTTCTCCAATAAAGTTTAATTCAATTACAATATTAAAAACCGTTTTACAATAACGAAGCCTCAAGAAGTTTTAATTTTAGGCTGCTTATTACGCCGTGATTTTTAAGCGCTGTGTACAACAAGGTACATAAGCGAAAAAATTACAAGTAAGAAGCGCATAAAATTGAAACCAAACTAGGCGGCCTCCTTCTCGCTATAAGCCTTGAAAACGCGAGCCATCTTAGCAGCAGGAGCTTGCAACAGGCCAATGAGTTTCGCTCTAAGCTCATCCATCGACGGAATAGAAGCTAATTGCTTAATGTCGTTAATGGTTAACACCTTATCGGTTAACGCACCACCAACAATAACCAATTTTTCATTTTCTTTAGCGAATTCAACACACGCTTTGCAGGCAGAAATCGGATCATCGGCATAAGCCATAATAATCGGCCCTTTGAATAAATCTGCCAAAGGCGCAAAGTTAGTATCTTTAACAGCTAAGCGAGCAATACGGTTTTTAGTAACTCTGATAGAAGCGCCGGCTTCACGAATTTTGTTTCTTAAAGCATCAGCTTCTGCTACGGTAATGCCTTTATATTCAGCCAAAACCACAGAGCCAGCTTTATTAAACACATCGTTTAACAAGCCTAACAATTCTGTTTTTTCTTCGCGGTTCACTTATTTGTCTCCATACGAAAAGTTATAATTTTCACGCCATTTTTAACAACGGCTGAAAACCGTTACCAAATCCACAATTACATCTGCTCAGATATAAAAGTGGCACCTAAAACCTGTCCGAAGGGGAGAAAAGATATTTTTTTCAAATCTTTAAGTTCACTCCGTCTGCGTGGGAAATTAAGGCTTTATTGTTAAAACCGCCCACGGTCTTGGACAGCGATGAACACAGAAATTTTGCATTCATTGCCTGTGCTTATATTATAAACTTTAGCGCTTGTCAAGATGATTTTTCACATAACGGTGAAATTATTCATTCCAATGATATTTTTTTAATTGAGAAGCATTTGGCGAATATCTTCGGCGGTGAAAATTTCCGGTAAGACCATACCCTCGCGCATCAGTGGTGTGTAGAGAACATAAAACGGTAAGCCTTTGCGGCCGTAGCGCGCCATATATTGCAGGGTTTGCTCGTTATAATTGGTCCAATCAACGCGGATGAAATCAAGATTATAGTATTTTTGCCAATAGGCTAAATTCTTAGGCGTGAGGGTGAAGGCATCGTTATAATGGCAGGTTAAACACCAATCGGCACCGATTTCGAGCAATACCGAGTGCCCCATACTCAATTTTTCTTTAATCAGCGAAAGATCTACTTCGGTTTGCCGCAATGCCAGTTGTTGCGCATAGTTCTTTTCATAGGCGCGATTTGTTATCATCACCGCCACTGTAATTAACAAACCAATTAAAACGACTAAAACGTATTTACCGCGATGCCGTGTTTTAAGTTCAAATTCCATCGGAATGGTCTGTTTGATGCGCCAATCAAGAAATGCCATATAACGCAGATAAAGTTTAATTAAAAGCGCTGAAAACAGCAATATTCCGGCCAATTTTAGAGTACACCAAATGTCGGTTTGCCGATGAATTAGACTCATAAACCAAGCGATTGTCAACCAAATCATAAGCCGAATCAGCCAATTGAGTTTATGCATCCATGCACCCGGTTTAGGTAAAAAGGTTTGTGGTTCTTTTAAGCATAAAATCAGCAAATATGGCAGACATAATCCCAGAGCTACGGCATATAAAATAACGGCAATATCGGTGCGTGAGCCGGTTAAAGCGAAACCGATAGCTGAAGCTAAATATGGTCCGGTGCAAGGCGTGGCGAGTAAAACAATGAGGGTACCGCTGATAATGTCGCGCGTTTGTTGACCGTGAAGTAAGTTCTCCGGTAAGTGCGTTGCAAATTGCCATTTATCAGCGCATATTACCATAATGACAACCAAAAATAGCATGATAACAAGAAAAGACATGTGCTGATATTGCATGCCCCAACCCAAAGCGTAGCCGAGCGTTTTCGCCATAATTAAACCGGTAATAATGATTGTAAATCCGAGAAAAATACCGAAAATAGTCAGCCACAAAGTGCGTCTGAGTTTTTTGGTGCTGTCTAAAGCGTGGCATAAAGCCGTTATTTTAAACGATAATACCGGAAAAACGCAAGGCATAAAGTTCAGAATTAAGCCGCCGATAATCGCCATTAAAATTAAACCCCAATTCAGTGTCGGCGCATTAACATCAAAATCTGAAGCCGATTTAGCAAAAAGTTCTTGCCGAATATATTGGTGATTATTTAAGTTTGCGCTAATAATAAATTCTGAATTAGTTAAGTCATATTTAAGTGGCTCTTGCGGAATAAAACGTACAAAAATTTTATTATCGGCAATGCTGATTAACGGTGCAGCAAACAATGTGTAACCATCTTTTTCTTCGAGATAAACATAGAAATGGTGCACATCTTCTGCCGTGGTAAATTCTAAACGCAAAGATTGTCCGTTGACATCGTTATCAAGCACAAATTTTTGCAAGGACAATTTTTTGGTTTGCGGCAACGGACTTTCGGTTAATGAAACAGCAAAAAAGTTATCAAAGCCGTTTTCAAAAAAATCTTCGCCGCTTGGTTTAATGGTTAGTTGCGGCGTTAATATTTGCGTTTCACAAACCTGCAGAGTGTTGCATACGGTTGCGGTAATGGCGGCCTTAAGTTGCACCGGTGCTGCGACATCTTTCACCCCAATTTTTATCGGCACCAAAAAATCACCGAAATATTTATGATAAGCCGGTAGAGAGCGGCTGGCAAATGGTACCGGATACAAAATTTCATAATCTTCAATATTTTCGGAAGCGCTTAAATCGATTGTTAGTTTCGGTAAATCTGCCGCCACATTATTTGCCAGTATAAAATGCCTTTCATCTGTTAATATATGCACTGCCACCGTCAGTTCTTTTTGACCGTCGATATAATTTTTTCGCGCCAAAAGTTGGGCGTTAACGTATTTTCCTCGGATAAGCTCAGATACACCCTCTTCCGAAAACAGCGGATTTTTAAGAGCATAGCCGTAAAACAGAAAATCTTTCCAACTGATTTTATCCCATGCGTAATTTAATTTATCCAGCGTTGTTGCATTTTGACTTCGCGCTCTTTCAAAATCTTCAATCGCATTTGTTTCATCGTTATTGTGGCTGTAACTGAGAAATTTTTTAAAGTTATAAACCTTAATAAATTCATCCGGTGCGGTCTCAAAGTATGGAACTTCTGCTTCATGATCATAGTCTTTTTCGCTATGCACCGCTTTGTATATATGCGGAACCAACTTTTCCTTTATAATATCATCATACATTGCACGGCCGGCGCGGTAAGCCGTTGCCGCATTGCGTAACCATACAACTTTATCTTGCAGATCACGGTCATTATCTTCGGGAAAAAATGGTCGTAATTCAGCAATAAAATCTTCTTGATAAAAGGCGTCTTCGTTAGGATACTTTTCATAAAAGTAACGCCCGATTTCCCATAATATCATGCCATATTCTTGCGCACTTAGAGATAATGTTTCATCTTGAGAACTTCGTTTAATCCAATCCAGTGTTACCGGTCCGCTAAAATCTTCCGGCAACGAAGATTGTGACGTTGCTGTGGCAGCGCTATTGAAAACAACAAATAAGCAAACTATATAGCATAATAAACGTTTAATCATTTTCATAAAAGTGCAGAATTATCTTTTCTTTTGTTGAAAATAATGGTATCATAAAAATAGTAAAGAAACAATTATTTTTGTAAAAATGTGCGATGGATAAGTTTGATGACAGATATGCTTTAACCGGTAAATTTTTGGTGGCAACACCGAAAATTGACAGCGATGATTTTTTTAATCATTCACTGATTTATGTATGTTCGCACGGACGCAACGGCGCGATGGGGTTGATTGTTAATAAACGTCTTGATGCCTTTACTTTTTCTGACTTAACTTTTCAATTGCCGGTGCGTAATTTTGCCAAACTCAACGAAGTTAGTCTTTATGCCGGCGGACCGCTCGAAAAGGTGCGCGGTATGGTTTTACATTCTACCGATTATTTTCGTGATGGTACTGTGGAAATCGGTCATGGCATTGCCGTATCCGCATCATCGGAAATTATTGCCGACATTGCTTTTGATCGCGGACCTTCCGAGAAATTAGTGGCATTGGGTTACTCCTATTGGGAACCTCATCAACTGGAACAGGAAATTTACAATAATGACTGGTTGGTGGTGGATGCGTATCGTGATTTGCTATTTAATACGCCAGATGAAGAAAAATGGCAACGAGCGATGGATGAATCTGGCATTAACATGGAACGATTTGTCTCAATTACCGGTCATAGCTGATGCGCTAATAAAAACTTACTCCTTTTATTTTAACGAAATTTTAGATTTTTTATTTTACCTTAAATTCATTAGAAGATTAAGGGAGTAAAACAATGAAAAAGAACTTATTTTGGTTAGGTGGTGTCTTTTTGATGTTGGCATCAACCGCAAATGCCGGCGAATATATGCCGTATGTTGGTTTTGACTATATTAACAAAACACCACACGTTAGTGGTAACTATCCGGATAATTATGATATTGCTAACATCAATGCAGGCATGAAGTTTGTTGATTTAGGTGCTGTCGAATTGTTTGCTGAACGCTCAATGCACGAGAAAAAAAGCTCAGATAGCGGTACTTCCCGTGGTCGCCTTTATGGCTGGGGAGCCGATGTTTTAGTTAACGGCTGGAATTTTAATGATGGTGCTATTTTGGGCTCGGTCGGTTATGGTCGGATGTCGGCGAAATTAAAACATGCCGGTCATACACGCAAGGACTCGGAGAATGCTTTGCGCTTGGGGGTAGGTGGGGAAATGAACCCGACTCCGGAATGGGGATTACGTGCTATGTTCCGCTATTCTTTGGCTGATGGCGATGCTTATTCTAACTCTAAAGAATTCAGCTTAGGTGCACGCTATTATTTTTATTAATAAAGCCAAACATTTAATAAGCTAAAAAACTGCTGCTTTGTCAGCAGTTTTTTGTGATTTTTTAGCGCATAAAAATTTTTTACCTTTGCTTTTTAGCCATCTTCCGCTTAAAATCTATGATGTTGCAAAGGAGAATACGATGTCACGTTTTTTTAATAGTATGAAAGATTTTATTCACTGGGAAATTTGGAACCGCCTTAAAGGCAATAATCAAAATGTGGTCTGTGCGGTAATTATTTATGATCATAAAATTTTAGCGCAAACGGCACAACGTAATGCCGTAATACATACTGATGATACACAATACGTTGTTCCCGGCGGTAAAGTCGAACCGGGTGAGAGCTTAAATGCGGCTATGCATCGTGAAATTAAAGAGGAAACGAATTTAAATATTGATATCATTCAAAAACTTGGC
>ONQU01000078.1 GCA_900320035.1 uncultured Rhodospirillaceae bacterium
CATCATCCAGTTTGCCACTTTTTTGGCATCGTGTCCGGCTGCTGCTTTTTCAAAGAAATCAGCTGTTTCTTTATTTTCACATAAAACCATGGCATCATACGGTGTTAAACCCAAGGTTTGCACAAAGCGCTGTTTTTTTGCATCCGGTAATTCAATCATTTCCGCTTTTATACCAGCAACATACTCGTCACTGAGCACTAATGGCGGTAAATCCGGCTCAGGAAAATAGCGGTAATCGTGGGCAAATTCTTTTTTGCGCATAGCTTTTGTTAATCCGGTTGACGGATCAAACTGTCTGGTTTCCTGTTCAACCGTACCACCGTTTTCATAAACTTCAATATGGCGCTTAGCTTCATTTTCAATGGCTTGCATCACAAATTTAATACTGTTAACATTTTTCATTTCGCAACGGGTACGTAATTCATTTGAACCATACGGACGGACTGAAACATTAACATCGCAACGCATCGAACCTTCATCCATATTGCCGTCGCAGGTACCTAAATAGCGCAGAATGGAACGTAATTTACGCAAAAACGCCCCAGCTTCTTCCGGTGAACGAAAATCGGGCTTAGTGACAATTTCCATTAAGCCAACCCCTGCCCGATTCAAATCGATATAGCTTTTAGTCGGGCTTAAATCATGGATAGATTTGCCGGCATCCTGCTCGATATGCATCCGCTCAATACCGATAGATTTAGTGGTACCATCGCTTAAATCGATATCAACTTTTCCCTCGCCGACAATCGGATAGCGGAATTGCGTAATCTGATAATCGGTCGGCATATCGGCATAAAAATAATTCTTGCGCGAAAATTCTGAATATTTATTGATTTTGGCATTTAGGCCCAAACCGGTTTTGACGGCCTGATGCACGCATTCTTGATTTAGCACCGGCAACATTCCCGGCATACCGGCATCAACGAATGAAACGTTGGTATTCGGTTCATCACCAAACTCGGTTGAAGCACCGCTGAAAATTTTTGATTGTGAAATAATCTGGCAGTGAATTTCCAAACCGACAATCACTTCCCATTTGCCTTTTTCGGTTGTTATAACGTACTCAGCCATTTTATTTCCTTTCAAACTTTACATCAGATTCAAGTGCGGCAGCAGTTTTGAAAATTGTTCCCTCATCAAAAGGTTTACCGATAAGCTGCATACCTAGCGGTAAGCCATTTTGCGCTAACCCGATCGGTAAACTCATTGCCGGCAAACCGGCTAAATTGATTGAAACCGTAAACACATCGTTGAGATACATATTAATCGGATTTAGTAACATACTTTCATCACCAATCGGAAATGCCGTAATCGGTGAAGTCGGGGTTAAAATGATGTCGCATTGCTTGAAAGCTTCCATAAAATCTTGATGAATTAAACGGCGCATTTTCTGCGCTTTCAAATAGTAAGCATCATAATAACCGGCAGACAGAACGTAAGTGCCAATCATAATACGCCGTCTGACTTCCTTACCAAAGCCTTCCGTACGCGTACGAATATATAATTCATCTAAATGTTCACCCTCGGCCTTTGCACGATAACCGTAGCGAACGCCGTCATAGCGTGCCAAGTTTGAAGAAGCCTCTGCTGGCGCTAAAACATAGTAAGTTGCCAATGCATATTTGGTATGTGGTAACGATATTTCCTTAACAATCGCACCGCGAGCCTTGAGCATTTCCGCGGCTTTATCCCAATAAGCGGCGATTTCCGCATTGAGACCTTCCGGTCGATACTCTTTTGGCAGGCCGACCACCAAACCTTTAATATCTTTGCCTAAAAATGCCGTATAATCCGGCACCGGTATATTGCAAGAAGTCGAATCTTTTTCATCAAAACCGGCCATACTGTTTAGCAATAAGGCGCAATCACGGACATCTTGAGCAATTGGTCCGGCTTGATCCAGAGATGAGGCAAATGCAATAATGCCGTAACGTGAACAGCGACCATAGGTCGGTTTGATACCGGTCACACCGCAAAATGCTGCCGGTTCACGAATAGAGCCACCGGTATCGGTACCGGTTGAGCCGGCACACATATGCGCCGCTACAGCTGCTGCCGAACCACCGGATGAACCGCCCGGAACTAAAGGTTTATCCTTGCTCCATGGGTTAATCACCGGTCCAAAATAACTGGTTTCATTACTGCCGCCCATGGCAAACTCATCTAAATTCAATTTACCTAAAAAGACCGCGCCATCGTCAAGCAAATGTTGGGTTACCGTTGATTCGTAAGGCGGTATAAAATTATCTAAAATATGCGAAGCAGCTGTGGTGCGAATATCTTTAGTGCAAAACAAATCTTTGATGCCGAGCGGTATTCCCTCCAGTGCTCGTGCTTTGCCTGACGCATATCGCTCATCGGCGTTTTTTGCCTGTACCAAAGCCACATCGGTACATTCGGTAATATAGGCATTATAGTGCTTACCTTGCGCCATATTGGTCAAATAAGCTTCAGTTAATTCAACTGCGGTAAAATCTTTTTTCTGCAAACCGGATAGTGCTTCGGCGATTGTTAATTTGGTAATTTCCTGCATCATCTTTACTCCACCACCTTCGGAACCGCAAAATAATCATATTCGGCAGCCGGTGCATTTTTTAATATTGCCTCGCGACAATGACCGGCCGTTACATTATCCGGACGCATTCTCAAGGATAAATCATTAACGGCAATCAGCGGTTCCACTTCATCCGTGTTGATTTCGTTCAATTCTTCTATCCATGTCAAAATTTTATTAAATTCTTCTTTGGTGGCCTCAATTTTATCGTTTTCAACGCGCAAACGCGAGAGAAAAGCCACTTTTTTTACGGTTTCATTATCAATAGCCATTTCTATCAGACCTCTTTACATTTTTATTTCAAATGGTGCTATTACAGTATCATATTGCAGCCGTTTGAAAAGTTTTAAATAGCGGATATCAACACCGCTTTGTGTGATTAGTTTTGATAAACGTACCTCTTGTCCCAATAACAATGCAGTAATTTTTTCACTGAAACTTTTAGCTTTAGGATATTCAACTAAAGTAAATTTTTCATCAGGTTTTAAACCGGCTAGTTGTTGCGCAGCCGCAAAAGCCTCGCCATAACCGCCGAGTTCATCAACCAGTCCCAACTCTTTGGCTTGCCAGCCGAGCCATACTCGACCGCGGGCAATTTCATCAATATCTGCTTTTAGCGGCCGGTTGGTGACAACTTTTTGGGTAAAATCTTCGTAAACATCATCTAAAAAACGATTAAATATCTGTTTTTCTTCGGCCGAAAACGGCTGATTTATGCTTAAAATATCGGCATTGCGACCATTTTTGATTTCGGCCCAATTTACCCCGATTTTTTTCCATAAATCCTTAAATACCGGCTTGCCGCCTAAAACCCCGATAGAACCGGTAACGGTCAAAGGTTCAGCGATAATTTTATCACCGGCCAGCGAAATGAAATAGCCGCCGGATGCCGCATAACCGCCCTGCGAAACTATAATCGGCACTTTTTTATCCTGTTTTAATTTCTGCAAGGCATAGTAAATTTCATCGGCTGCATTATAATCACCGCCCGGACTGTCAATTCGCACGATGACCGCTTTTAAATTAGGCATATCGGCAATTTCCGCAATATCAGCCAGCACATCTTGGCTTCCGATAGTATATTCGTCACTAAAGTCCGCAGAACTCTCGCCCTTATCAATCATACCGCTCAAAGTTAAATAGGCAATCACCGGTATGTCACCTTCATTGGGTTTAATTGCTTTGATATAATCTTTAATGTCAATAAAATTTTCAACTTGTTCATTTTGTTGCAATTGTTCCTGTAAATCCGGCAAATATAAAATACCGTCAATTAAACCCAGAGACAAGCCATCTTCCGCTGAAAGCGGCGCTTTATTAACGATATCCATTACATTTTCCAATTTCCGATTACGGGCTATCTCGGCGGTTAAAACCTGCATAATACCATCGGTCAAATTTTGTAATTCTTGTTTATATGCCGGAGAAAGAGCGGCATTAGTCAGCGACATCATGGCTGTTTTATATTCATAGCGGGTATAAAATTCCGCTGAAATGCCTAATTTTTGCAATAATTTCTTGAAAAACGGCACTTCCACACTGACCCCAGTTAAACCGATGGTGGTATGCGGTTGCATATAAATTTTATCAAAGAAAGTAGCTAAATAATATTCACGGTTGCCCTGCCCCAGCGGTCCGAAACCTTGCGAAAACACATAGGCTTTTTTACCGGTGGCACGAAATGCCATCACCGAACGCGCCACATCTTCAATTTGTGCCATTTCTAAATCTGTTGTATCTAAACGCACCAATAATGTTTTAATATTTTCATCAACAGCAGCCAGTTCGATGGCTTGTAAAAGTGATTGTAAGCGCAAAACAGACGTATCTTGCAATTCATCTAAAAGGCTGTTTTCGCCGGTTTCATTGATATTTTGGGTAAAATCAATAACCAACGCCGAATTTTCGGGAATATAAACAGCATCACTGGCATACCAACGATAAATGCTGAAAACAAAACCACCAATTAAAACCAAGCAACCTAAAATGGTGCATAACGATTTAACAAGTTGCCAACTTTTTTTCCACATACAAACTCCCTGATTATTTTGCTAAAAACTTCTTTACATACGGATATTTTTGTACTGTTTCCGCGTTAAGTTCTGCGCATTTTGTTTCAATGGCGGTTTCCAACTCATGCATAAATTGCTCTTTTGTCTTTCCCTTAGCACTAATCGCCGGCAAAAACTCGAACACCGCCGTTCCCGGATAGCGCAGAAAAGAATTTTTAGCCCAGAAAAAACCGGTATTAACCGCAACCGGAATCACCGGTAAATCCAAATTTTCTGCTAAAAACATAATGCCTGACTTATAGCCTTTGGTTGTTCCCGGTTGGCACCGTGTCCCTTCCGGAAAGATAACAACCGGCCGACTGGTATCTGTGCGTTTTTTAACTTCACTTAACATATGTTTCATAGCGCTTGCACCGCCTTTACGATTAACCGGAATCATACCGTAAAAATATTGAGCCCAACCAAAAAACGGCATATAAACCAGTTCTTTCTTCAGAATATAAGTTGTGGTCGGCACAAATTGAGTGAATGAATACGTTTCCAAAGCTGACTCGTGTTTACAAGCATAAATGGCATTTTGCGGCAAAATATTCTCTTTCCCCCGCACCTCAAATTTAATGCCGGCAAACAAATGTACCCAATACAACGCTACCGGCATAACCACTTTATCCCAATAAAAAATTGAACATTTACGTGGCAATAAAGCAACCGGAAGTTGGATAATACATCCAATCATTAAAGTTCCGAAATATAAAGTATTTGCTAATAAAGAACGAATAATCAGCATCTTAGTCTCCTATAAAGTTTTGCAAACGATGATGTAACCAAGTATATAAAAATTTATTGTATTCACCGGCTATCAGTTGGAATGTTCCCCAAAAACGCCACCAATGTTTTGCCACTTTTTGCGAATAAACCGGATGTATTACAATTTGTGTCGGCAAGTGATAAACCGAAAGTTCTTCCAAAGCTCTCGGTATGTGATAATTAGAAGTAATCAACCGCAATGATGCAATTTCATTTTTCAATACCCAATCTTTAATTTCAGATGCATTACTAACGGTATCGGTTGCTTTATAACCAAGTTCGACTTTATACGGATTATAAGCCTTAACACCGGTTTGTCTTTCAATATCAGCAAGTTTTACTTTCTGCGGCACACCGGAAATGAAAAGTTTATCAGCCAGATGATTATTCAAAATATTAATGCCTTCGGCAATACGATGGCGACCGCCGGTTAAAACCACAACGGCCTGTGTTGGGGTTTCCATATATTGCGGATACGAATTAATTTTCCAAGAAAACCACACCAAGCCGATAAACCAAAGGCCGACACAGCTGAGTATAATACCGCTTAGAATTAATGTAATCCGTCGATAACGCATCTTTTTAAACCATCTTTTCAAGTGTCTTACGTACTGTCCAGTATGATGTAATCATTGAATATGCTAATGCAAACAAAGGGGTTAATATAATCAGTATCCAAGCAAAATTAGACAGGCTGGCACCATTGAGCAAACCACTGCCGGTAGACACACCATATTTACCGACTAAAATAATACACGGAACCGCCGCCATTAAACCGATAATGCCTGACAATAAACCGATTTTAGCATAATCAAATGCATACAACTTGGCGATAAAATCATCCTTAGCGCCGATGATGTGTAAGATTTTTACCGATTCGATATTAATATTTAAACTCGTGCGCGCCGAGTAATAAATTGAAAAGGCACAGATAGCAACCACCATTAACAAAATAGCCAATGCAATCGTCTTTAACGATGTCGCAAATTTTATTAGACGATTAAGCCACAAACGGTGATTATCAATCGACGCATTCGGCGTTAACAACTTCAAACCGCGTGTAATTTCATCATAATTAAGTTCGGCATCAGATTTTAAACGTACATCCAAAAGCTGTGGAATCGGCAAAGTTGATAAATCAACCTTACTGCCAATCCATGGTGACATCAACCTCTGTACCGCCTGTTCGTCAAGCACTTTAACATCAGCAACACCGGCGACTTGCTCGATAAATTGTTGCACTTTATTAAGCTGTTCTTGGGTTTTAGCGGCATCTATGTGCTTATTTTGGTCTTCAATCGGAGTGATTTGCACCGTAATTGCACCAGCTATATCTTTTTCCCAACTCGAAGCCATGGCATTGATGGCCATAAAAATAGCCAGCATGATGATAAATAAATACATGTAAATGGAAGTCAAAACTGCCATAAAAACAGGAGAATCACCATCTTCACTCGGAATTTCATGTTTTTGCCCAATTAACAAATCTCTACGCATCTATATATTCCCTCTATATGTGTTGCAATGCCGGATACAGCTTGGCCGAACCGTCTCTTAAATCAATTCTTTGATAGTTGTAAGATGAAGTCAATTGTTCATTATGTGTAGCTATAATAACTGTTGTCCCAACTTTATTTAGTTCCACAAACAAACGCATCAATTTATTGGCAATTTCCGCATCGACGCTTCCTGTCGGCTCATCAGCAAACAAGATATCCGGTCGATTTATAACAGCTCGAGCAATGGCCACGCGTTGTTTTTCACCACCGGAGAGTGTGCTACATTTCTTATTGATGCTTTTATGCAATTCCACCCACTGCAACAACTCGACGACGCGGCGATATATTTCCTTTTCATTCATGCCACGAACTCTGAGCGGTAAGGCGATATTGTCATAAACACTAATATTTTCCAACAGGCGAAAATCTTGAAACACAACGCCTATTCTTTGACGCATTTCCGCTAACGTATCACGATTGGAAAAGTTGATATTTTGCCCAAACACCTTCAAAATACCCTTACTTGGTTTTTTAATCAAGTACAACATATTCAAAAGTGTTGTCTTGCCGGCACCACTTTTACCGGTGACAAATGTAAATGAACCA
>ONQU01000092.1 GCA_900320035.1 uncultured Rhodospirillaceae bacterium
CTTAATGAACTACTTTTGGAACTATATGGATACACCAAGCGGCGCCGGCGAAAATGCGGCAGTATCAAATGAATGGGAACCGCGTATGCAAATTGTGGAAACCAAAGATGCTGTTAATATTACGGCCGAACTTCCTGGTATTGCGGAACAAGATTTGGATTTGCAAATTTCTTCCGACGGCTACCTATCGTTGAGCGGTGAAAAGAAGAACGTCAGCGAAATGCAAGAAAAAGATGCTTATTTTTCGGAAATATCTTACGGCACTTTCAAGCGCACTATTCCGCTTCCATGGGATTTAGATTATAATAAAGCCAACGCCGAATTTGTTGACGGGGCTTTGTTTGTTACTATTCCGAAAACTCAAGTTGAAAAACAAAAATTCAAAAAAATCAGTATCAATCGTACCGCTGAAAAACGTGCTTCGAAAGCTGATAAAACAACCAAAAGCAAAACGAATTGATAATCAAAACTGACGACCTTTAATAAACAATACCATCGGTTCAAACCGGTGGTATTACTATATTTATATTAATGTGATAATAGTCGAGCTTTTTCACGCTTCCAATCACGTTCTTTAACTGTTTCGCGCTTGTCATAAAGTTTTTTACCGGTACCAAGCCCGATTTCCAGTTTGGCGCGACCACGTTTATCGAAATATAACTTCATTGCGACCAATGTAGCCCCTTTGCGATTGAGTGCAGAAATGATTTTTACAATCTCACGGTGATGTAAGAGCAATTTACGCTTGCGGCGCTCGGCATGGCTGGCATAACCTTGATTATCATAAGCGGCAATAAACATATTGCTCATAAAAAGCTCATCGCTTTCAATAATGCCATAGGCTTCGTTAATGTTGGCATGACCTTGGCGCAACGATTTGACTTCCGTACCGGTCAGCACCAGACCGGCTTCAAATGTTTCATTGATGGCATAATCAAAATGCGCACGCCGGTTTTGCGCAACCAAACCGGTACTAATAAAATTGGCATTTTTAACATTTTTTACCATTTTCACATCCTTACAAAATGTGTATATACGCTTTTTCTGTGCTATTGTCAACGCTCAAAACACGGCATATTAAAAAGAATAAATAATAGGAATGATAAAAAAAATAAAAGTTTTGCAAAAAGTTCTTGATTTGTTTTGGAAAATGATTTATAAGCATTTCAGTTTGATAGGGGTATAATCTGTTTATTTATTTCCTCAATAATGTGTTCTTTTGACTCTTTCCCATCAAAACAATTCAATATTGATACATTATACTGAATTTTTTGCATTATCGGCATAAAATCAACATAACAAGAACGCATCATCAATGCGGCTGTTTTTTTGGGGGAGGTTGATGTTGTATTGTCGAACATATTTTTAACTAAAAACGCCCTATATATTGATTGCCTTTATTCCACTTAGCATCGTATTTATCGGATACCTTGTAAACCACAACATCGGCATCATATTTATTGTCTACCCAATAAATGATAGCGCTTGCATCATATTTATCGTCAGTAAAATACCATAGCTCATCTTTATCGCCAGCATCATATTTATCGCCCATTTTGCAGAACCATAAATCAGCATCATATTTATCATCAGTCAAAAACACTTTAATAACATCAGAATCATATTTATTATCTGTTGCATAAACTTTAGCCATTTTCTATTCCTTTCTTAAAAATTTAAATTAAAAACAATTAAACACAGC
This sequence comes from uncultured Rhodospirillaceae bacterium, assembly GCA_900320035.1. Classification (GTDB taxonomy): domain Bacteria; phylum Pseudomonadota; class Alphaproteobacteria; order RF32; family CAG-239; genus RUG410. The sequence goes on from ONQU01000092.1 coordinate 1,703, forward strand.
AACACGTCAAACTATGACGCATTACTAATAAATTTTTCTACATCACTTTTATTTTCAGCGATTTTGCATGCATAAGTTGTTGTTTTTCCTATACGATTGGCTGATTTAAATCCTTTTGCAACCCTGCTCTGTAAATCTTTTAATAAAGATTTACTATTAAGCGTCATTTCTTTATTTTTACCGGAGAATTTGTAACATAATTTTACTTGCAATGTTTTACCTCCAGCAAAAGAAACTTCTATTTGCTTATAATCTTCACCACCGGCTACATCATGCCAATCAAACCAACAGCCATAAAAACCACCGCGCGCATTATGCACCCATTCAATATTAAATTTATGACCTTGCAATGCATTATAAAGATAATCAAACCATTTTTCAGTGTTCCAAGTCATAATATCCGTATCATCACAGGCTTTTATACGTTCTCTCACTGAATTTAGTCGTTGATAGAAACTTTCAAAAATTAAATTTCCGGTACAATTATTTTCCAAAAGCCCAAGCATATCATCACGTTTGAGAGAAACGCAATCTTTCTGCGATAATGTGTTTTGTTCTGCAGATGGAACATATCCTTGAACATAGTCGCCGGTTTTGAAATAACAAACCTTTATTTTTTTATCAGAAGAGAATTTTTTATCATTAGACCGGATATTTTTAACATAGCGAATTATCTGGTCGTCATGTTCATTGGTGTGAGTTTTATCCTCAATAATCAAAATATGTGAGGTTGTAACAATCAAAACATCGATATGTTCAATCTGACGCTCGACAGATAATATTTCTTCTTTTTCAGAAATGCCGCATTTGGCGAGAAATCTATGTGCCACAGCGTATTCTTTAGGCAAGTCACTTTTATATTTTTCCTTTCCGAATGCTAACATATAGCAAAGAAAAGCATCTTGTGACAGCTCACTTGTTGCATAATCAAAAATATTAGGTTGATTCATTTTTATATACTCCGCTATGAATATTTACTGTAATCTTTTAATTTTCTTTACAGTTCTTGTTCCGCTCAAAGAATCGTATTTATACACCCCGTCACGCAAGAAAAGACCTTTTACAATAGCACCATCAATTTGGTTGGAATCTTTTGCGTTAGATTCTATAAAAACTAATTGTTGCATTTCATCAGCCATATCATTAAGATCTCTGTTAAGCTCATCCGGTTCACCAGTTGTCATTGACATCAGCGTGGAAAGTTGCGAAAAAGCCGCCAGCATTTGTATTTCTTTAAGGCTCATATTTATTCTTGGCTTTACCAAAGTACCAGCTTCCTGTTGCTCAAAAATTTGAAATTCACCTTCTAATAAGCATCTATTCTTTTTGCTTAAAATTCCGCCATCGCACCACTCTGCATTATATTTTTTTGACAGTGCTAATTTTTTTGCTTCTTCTTCCCTTTTCTTCTTTAATTCTTCCTCTTCAGCTATTTTAGCGGCTTTGATTTTTTTGTCTTTATCCCTTTGTACCTTTAAGATGCTTTCTTTATATTTCATATATTTCACTGCATCTTCCGGACGCTCTTCTGCACAGATTTCACATGCTTCCAATAATTTATGAAAGATGTTATCATCTGCATCTGCTGTTAAGGTCTGATATATTTTCTTGGTATCATACCACTCTTTGCCTTGCTGAATTGATGATACATATTGTATGCCTTCATTATTATCATATTTGAAATAGTCAGAAAGAAAAAAACAATTATTTGGTATTTCAGCTCGGGCCTCTCTATACTGTTCATTAATAGCAGAGAGTCTTTCATTAGCGCATCCGACTAACAACAATATAGCTGTAAATATAACTAAAAAATGTTTCTTCATGTATTATATACTCCACTATGAAAAAAAGAAAACTTAAACACAGTGTAATGTGTTTTGGATTCACTGTCAATAAAAATGGCAATAAAACACACAGCCGACCGCTATGGTATTTAACACATTAAAATGTGAAAATAACCGGTGATCTGAAAGGCTGAATATGACCGAATCAACTATAATCTTAAAAACTTTAGGCAGGCGAATTGCCGCACTCCGCAAAAAGCAGGGAATGAATCAAGAAGAATTTGCGGACGTTTCCGGCAAGATGATTAACACAATTTCTAACATTGAACGAGGTTTAAGCGACCCGAAAGTAACAACTTTGTTATCTTTGGCAGAGGCTTTAAATATTTCTGTTGATTCTTTGTTTAATGACGACGAACAACCACAAATTGAAGAACTGCCGGAAAATGTGAAAGCCATATTAAAACTGATTAAAAACCAAGACACACGCACCCTCAAAACCATTCAAAAGCAAATTGAAGCACTTTTAGAGCTGATAAAGGCATAATTTACCGCAACTATCCCCAACTTACGGGAAATAAAGAAAATAAGTGTGGTAAGTATAAAAAATAACCGCCATACTAAGGGTGTGGGGCGAAAAAGCCAAAAACTAATGAGGCTTTTGAGGCTAACGAGGTTTAACTTAACCCCAAACAAAAAACATTGTAAATAGGTATATCCGAAAGGCTTTAGGGATAAAAAAGGGAAAAGATTTTATAGGTATCTAATTGATAGAATTTAGA